>JASLFY010000053.1 GCA_030150425.1 Yimella sp.
CCCGTCGACGCTGATCGTGTCGTAGAAGCCCTCGTGGCCCTCGATGAACTCCTCGACCGCGACCGACGAGGTGTCGCCGAGGCCGTCGAGCACCGCCTGCAGCTCGGTGTCGTTGCTGACCTTGTGGGTGCCCGCCGCGCCGGCGCCGTCGCGCGGCTTGATGATGATCGGGTAGCCCTCGCGCGCCACGAACTCGCGGGTCTGGTCGGCGCTGTCGGCGGCGGTCGACGCCGCGGTCGGGATGCCCGCCGCGCGCAGCGCCTCCTTCATGCTCGGCTTGTCGCGACACAGCCAGGTGGTGCGGACCGAGGTGCCCGGGATGCCGCAGCGCTCGCGGACGATCGCGGCCGGCAACGTGTGGGCCTCGATCGTGGCCTCCAGCGCGTCGATCCACCGGCTGCTCTGGAAATGGCGTACGGCCTGCTCCAGTTGGTCGACGTCGGTCACCGACGCCACCTGGTAGTAGTGGTCGATCCAGCTGCGCAGCTCCTCGTCGAGCCACTCCCAGGGAGTTTCACCGACCGCGTGGACGGTCGCCCCGACCGCCTTCAGCGCGCGCGGGAACTCGCGTTGGTAGTGCGGGAAGTTCGGTGCGACGAAGACGACGTTCACAGCGTCGAGCGTAACGACGTACGCGTCGGTAGGGGCGGTCCCGGAAAGTGGTCGCCACAACGACCGGATCGGTCGACCACGGGCGTATGGACAGCAGCAGAAGGCCCCCGGTGTGAACACCGGGGGCCTCGCGTCGGGGACGTCAGTGGCGGCTGATGCCGTCGGTCTCCGAAGCGATCGGGCTCTGCTTCTCGTCGCTCGCAGCGGCCGCCTGGTTGGCGCGCACCAGAGCGGCGGCCTGGTCGCCGTCGCGCTGGGCCTGCTGCTTCTTCTTCGCCGAGTAGATGAGGTAGCCACCAGCGCCGACACCGGCGAGGCCGAGGACGATCAGCAGACCGCCCTTCTTCTTGCGCTTCTTGGCGGCGGCCGGCACGACCTTGTCGACGACGTCCTGCGCCTGCGGCGGCAGGTTCAGGTAGGCCTGGGTCGCGCCCTGCTGGGCCTGCGCACCGGCCTGCTGCGCGGCGGCGGTCGCCGAGGCGATCGCGGCCTGGATGCGCGGCATCCACTCCTCGCTGAACAGGCTGTGGGCCTGGTCGCGGGTCAGACCGGCGAACTCCTGCACCTTCGGCGCAGCGGCGTCCTTGGCGGCCGACGCCTGGGCGGCGGCAGCGGCGAACGCCGGAGCAGCGGCCTCACGGGCCTGCTTGGCCTGCTTCTTGAGGTCCTTCTTGGACGGCGCAGCGTCCTTGGCAGCGTCCTTCGCGGTCGACGCGTGGTCGGCCAGCGCGCTGCGGGCGGCCTCCACCTTCGGCGCGGCAGCTTCCTTGGCGGCCTCGACCTTGGGGGCCGCGGCTTCCTTCATCGCGTCGACCTTGGGGGCGGCGTCCTCCTTGGCGGCCTCCACCTTCGGCGCGACGGCCTCCTTCACGGCGTCGACCTTCGGCGCCGCAGCCTCGGCGGCGTCGCTCACGATGCCCGCGGCGGCGGACAGGGCGTCCAGCGCGGCCGACTTGAGGTCGCCGGCATGACCCTTGGCCTTGTCGGCGGGGGAGGGATTGATCCTCAACACGTGCGGTCTCCTTTTCCTGCAGGATTCGTCGACAGGTTCATCGACAGGGGTTCATGGGACCCCGGCTTCCCGCCCAGCCTAACGACCGGCCCCGACAGGGGAGGCCATACCCACAGGTGAAAAGGGCACACTCCGGAACGCGGTGTGCCTGCGTGACAGACTTGCGCCATGAACGCAACGCTGCACACCAACCACGGTGACATCAAGGTCACCCTGTTCGAGAACGACGCCCCGACGACGGTCAAGAACTTCGTCGGTCTGGCCAAGGGCGACATCGACTACAGCGACGACGCCGGCCGCTCGAACCCCGAGCCGTTCTACGACGGCCTCACCTTCCACCGCATCATTCCGGGCTTCATGATCCAGGGCGGTTGCCCGCTGGGCAGCGGCACCGGCGGCCCGGGCTACACCTTCGACGACGAGATCTCGCCCGACCGCAACTTCTCCGCGCCGTACGTCCTGGCGATGGCGAACGCCGGCAAGATGATGGGCAAGGGCACCAACGGCTCGCAGTTCTTCATCACCGTCGCCCCGACCACCTGGCTGCAGGGCAAGCACACCATCTTCGGTGAGGTCGCCGACCAGGCCGGCCGCGAGGTCGTCGACAAGATCGCCGCCGTGCGCACCGGCCCGGGCGACCGCCCGGTCGAGCCGGTCGTCATCCAGAAGGTCACGGTCGAGGACTGAGCTCCTGAGCAACCCGACACCCGACGTACCCACCTGCCCCAGACATCCGGGGCAGGTGGCGTACGTCCGCTGCCAACGCTGCGACCGGCCCACCTGTGCCGAGTGCCAGCGGCCGACGCCGGTCGGCGTCCACTGCGTCGACTGCGTGAAGGCGGAGGCGAAGGCCAACCCGCGCGCGGTCGTCCGCCGCACCGACGAGATGCCGGTCGTGACGTACGGCCTCATCGGACTCTGCGTCGCCGTCTGGCTCGGCCAGGAGGTCTTCGGCGAGCTGACCTACCGGCTGATGTTCGCGCCGGTCCTCGCCCGGGACGAGCCGTGGCGTTTCCTGACCGCGGCGTTCGCCCACGACGACGCGAGCCCGCTGCACCTACTGTTCAACATGCTGGTGCTGTTCATGCTCGGCCAGATCCTGGAGCCGGCGCTGGGCCGGGTCCGCTACCTGGCCGTCTACCTGATCTGCGCGCTCGGCGGCTCGGTCGGTTACGAGGCGGTCACCAGCCTGCAGGGCGGCGACGCCTGGTTCACCGGCACCGTCGGCGCCTCGGGGGCGATCTTCGGTTTCTTCCTGGCGATGCTGCTGGTCAACATCCGGCTGCGGCGCGACGTCAGCAGCCTCATCGGGCTCATCGTGATCAACACGATCCTGTCGTTCGTCGTGGCGAACGTGGCCTGGCAGGCCCACCTCGGTGGCGCGATCACCGGGGCCGCCTGCGGGTTGGTGCTGACCCGGGTGTCCGGTCAGCGCAACCAATGGATCGGACTCGGCGCGATCGTCGTCGCCCTGGTCGGCGTCGCGGCCCTGGTGTTCGCGACGTACCAACCCGTGCTCGCGCCGTTCTGACCGTACGCGAGTTCGAAGTTACAACCGTGTAGTTATCCCCAGCTGTGGAAAACGCTGGGGATAAACGAACGCCCCGTCCATCGGACGGGGCGTTTCGCGTGTCGTTCGTGGGGTGCGGGTCACTTCCACCGGGTCGTCATCACGAACCCGGCCATGATCAGGATGAACCCGACGCCCAGGTTCCAGTTCTTCAGCGCCGGCACGGGGTAGTAGTTGCCACGGGACAGGTACGTCACGACCAGCCAGACCAGACCGGCCACCATCAGACCGAGCATCGTCGGCACCCACCAGCGCGGGTTGTCGCCACTCTCCAGCTTGACCGCCTGCGGGGTGCGGCGACGCAGCGCCTCCCGCTCCGCCTCGGCGGCGGCCTCCTTCTTCTCGGCCTCGCGCTCGGCCTTCGACTTCTTCTTGATGCCGAGCGTGCTCTCGGCGGCGTCCGAGTCCGTGTCGACCGACGCGTCAGCCGCGTCCGTTGCGTCGGCAGCGCTCGCGGTGACCTCGACCGGCTCCTCCGCGGCAGCGTCGCTGGACTTCTTGCTGGACTTGCTCACTGGTTTCTCCCGGTCGATCCCGTTTTCGGCGGTGGTTAGGCTAGAGGGTAGTTCACCCCCTCCCCGGAAAGTCGCACCCATGAAGCGCCGTACGCCCTGGACCGCCCTGGTCACGGTCGTCGCCGTCTCGGCGGGGCTGATGTTCGGGGTCTCGGCGCGCGCCGCGAAGGGCACCGACCTGCGGCCCGGCCAGCGCGACCTGGTGCAGGTGGTGCAGGAGGCCGACCGCCGGGTGAAGGAGCGCGCCACCACGGTGCGCGGCCTGCAGACCGAGGTCGACTCGCTGACCAAGGGCAAGAAGTCCTCCGGCGCCGCCTCGATCGGCGCGGCCGCCGACCGGCAGGCCGCGGGCGCCGGGTTCACCCCGGTCAAGGGGTCCGTCGTCACCGTCTCCCTCGACGATTCCCACCGCGACCCGTCGACGCTGCCCGAGGGCGGCAACCTGAACTGGATGGTCGTCCACCAACAGGACGTCCAATCGGTGGTGAACGCGCTCTGGCGCGGTGGTGCCACCTCGATGATGCTGATGGATCAACGGGTGATCTCGACCTCCGCCGTACGCTGCGTCGGCAACACCCTGATCCTTCAGGGCCGCGTGTACTCCCCGCCGTTCACCATCTCCGCGATGGGCGACCCGACCGCGCTCAAGGCCGCGCTGCAGAACGACCCCGACGTGTCGAACTACCGCGACTACGTCGACCTGGTCGGCCTGGGCTACGAAGTGCAGACGAAATCCGACGTGACCTTCCCGGCGTACGAAGGTTCACCGAAATTGCAGTACGCCAAGCCGCTGCCGTCCGCCTCGGGGTCGGCATCCGCGTCCTCCGCGTCCACCAGCACCCCGTGAGGCCCACCGCATGAGCGACCCGACCCGCATCCTCGTCGTCGACAACTACGACAGCTTCGTCTTCACCATCGTCGGTTACCTCGAGCAGTTGGGCGCTGAGTGCGACGTACGCCGCAACGACCGGGTGACCACCGACGAGGCCGCCGAGTTCGACGGCGTCCTGGTCTCGCCCGGCCCCGGCACCCCGGAGGCGGCCGGCGTCTCGCTCGACAT
>JASLFY010000022.1 GCA_030150425.1 Yimella sp.
GCGATGCAGCGTACGGTTCCGTCGCCGCCGAGGGCGATGACCAGTTCGACGCCGTCGTCGATCTGCGCCTCGGGCATCAGCTGCACCCCGCCCTGCAGGGCACCACAGCTGCCGACCAGCACGCTGGTGATCGGGCGGGCCGGGGAGGTCGGGCCGCCGTCGTACGACAGCGTCATCGGGGTCGGGTCGGTGTTCGCCATCCGTACGCCGGCCATCGGGTAGGCCAACCAGCTCGCCTTCTCCTTGAGCCGGTCCGGGGTGGCGGCCATGATCTCGGCATCGAGGCCGATGCCGACCATGACGACGCCGGTCTCGGCCGGCTCGAACCCGCGACCGTGGTCGAGTTCGACTGCGAGAGTGTCGATCTCGCGCGTACGACCGGTGAGGGCGACGCGCAGCGCGTCGCCGGCGCGGCGGTGCGGCAGGGAGAGGTTGCGGGCCAGCAGGTTGCCGGTGCCGGCGGGCACGACGCCCATCGGGATCCCGGAGTCGACCAGGGCGTCGGCGATGCAGCGTACGGTTCCGTCGCCGCCGAGGGCGATGACCAGTTCGACGCCCTCGTCGAGGGCCTGTTGGGCCTGGCCGCGGCCGGGGTCGTCGGCGGTGGTCTCCAGCCAGAGCGGCGCGGCCCAGCCGAGATCACGGATCCGTGTCTCAAGCAGGGTGCGGTCGACCCGCTTGGTGGGGTTGAGGACGACGGCGCAGCGCTTCATGGCGCGCTCAGCCTGCCAGGTTCCGCCGAACCGGCGAAACCGACGCGCTAAACCGACGCGCACCACCGCTCGCGGCCCGACTACCCTGAGCCGGGTGATCGACATCAAGTTCCTGCGTGAGAACCCCGACGCCGTCAAGGCGAGCCAGCGCGCTCGCGGCGAGGACGACAGCGTCGTCGACCAGATTCTGACCGCCGACCGGAACCGCCGTTCCGCGTTGAGCGAGTTCGAGACCCTGCGCGCGCAGCAGAAGTCGGTCTCCAAGGAGGTCGGCGCCGTGATGGGTCGCTTGAACAAGGCCAAAAAATCTGGCGAAGGCGCCGACGCCGTTGCCGAGCTGGAGGCCGAGGCCGACCGCGTACGTACGGACGCCGCCACCCTCGCCGCCCGCGTCAAGGAGCTCGACGCCAACGCCGGCACCGAGGCGGAGACCCTCAACACGCTGCTGCGCCAGATCGGCAACATCGTGGTCGACGGCGTGCCCGCCGGCGGCGAGGAGAACTTCAACACCCTGCACGAGTACGGCACCAAGCCCGAGTTCGACTTCGAGCCGCTGGACCACCTCGCGCTCGGCGAGAAGCTCGGCGCGATCGACATGGAGCGTGGCGCGAAGGTCAGCGGCAGCCGGTTCTACTACCTCAAGGGCGTCGGCGCGCAGCTGTCGAGCGCGCTGATGGCGTACTGCCAGCAGGTCGCCCGCGAGGAGGGCTTCACCCAGCTGATGGTGCCGAACCTGGTCCTGCGGCGCACCATGGCCGGCGCCGGGTTCATCGACAACCACGCCGACGAGGTCTACCTGCTCGAGGCCGACGACCTGTTCCTGACCGGCACTTCCGAGGTGGCGCTCGCCGGCTACCACGCCGACGAGATCCTCGACCTGAGCAACGGTCCGCTGCGCTACAACGCGACGTCGACCTGCTACCGCCGCGAGGCGGGGTCGTACGGCAAGGACACCCGCGGCATCTTCCGGGTCCACCAGTTCACGAAGACCGAGATGTTCGTCTACTGCCGTCCGGAGGACGCCGAGACCGAGCACGAGCGCCTGCTCACGATCGAGCGCCGCATCCTCGACGGCCTGGAGATCCCCTACCGGGTGATCGACGTGGCCGCCGGCGACCTCGGTGGCCCGGCCGCGCGCAAGTACGACTGCGAGGCGTGGGTGCCGACCCAGGGCACCTACCGCGAGCTGACCTCCACCTCGAACTGCACCACCTACCAGGCCCGCCGGCTCGGTGTCCGTTACCGCGGCGCCGACGGCAAGCCCGAGGTGGCGGCGACCCTGAACGGCACCATGCTCACCGACACCCGCCCGATCGTCGCGCTGCTGGAGAACCACCAGCAGGCCGACGGTTCGGTGAAGGTGCCGGCGGCGCTGCAGCCGTTCATGGGGACGGACGTGCTGAAGCCGGTCTGATCCCGGTTCGGGTCCTCGAGGTCCGCCTCGGGGCCCGCAAACGCTACGGATACGCGCAAACCCTGCAGGTAGACCTGCAGGGTTTGCGCGTTGGTGCAGCGTTTGGGGCGTCAGACCTTCGACTTGCGGAAGCCGGCTGCTCGGGCGGCGGCCTCGGTCGCGAAGCAGAACTCCGGCTTCGTACGGCTGTAGTAGCGCTGCCCCGGCAGGTGGTAGATGTGCGAGGACAGGTTGCCCTTGATCGGCGCCCAGCTCGGGCAGTTCCACGAGCCGGCCGGCGGACGGTAGGTGGTCGGGCTGGTGACCTTGACGTACTTCCGCACGCTCAGCGAGGTCTTGTACGTCCCGGTCTGCACGAAGCGCACGGTCCAGTAGCCGCTGGCGCTCGGGGTGAAGCGCGCGGTGAACGCACCGGTGGAGGTGGTCTTGACCGTGCCCATCAGCTTGTTCGCGGCCTTGCCGTCGGCGTCGAAGTAGACGCTGACGCTGGTCTTCGGGGCGGCCAGCCAGCGACCGGCGGAGTACTTCTGCGCGACGCCCTTGTAGGTCACGGCGGTGCCGCGGACGACGGTGGACGCGGACGTGGTGAAGCTCGCGACCCGGGTGGTGACGGTCGGTGCGGCGACCGCGGCCGGGGCGGTGAGCAGGCCGGCGGCGACGGAGGTCGCGACGGCGAACGAAGCGGCGGTGCCCAGGCGTGCGGGCAGGCGTGACGACAT
The DNA here is from genome assembly GCA_030150425.1 of Yimella sp. GTDB lineage: Bacteria > Actinomycetota > Actinomycetes > Actinomycetales > Dermatophilaceae > Yimella. Next base: position 2,847 of record JASLFY010000022.1, read on the forward strand.
GGCCATGAGTGTGTTTTCCCCTGTGATGACGATCCCTGATGCGCGCGCGATACGCGGCGGCGGAGCCGATCGTAGGGCTTTGTTGAACGCTTGACTAGTTGATCCGGAAAACCTGCGGCTCGAGCGCCGTGTCGGTGCGGTCCAGCAGCAGCCCGGCGCCGGTGAGCGCGTCGCCGAGCGGCGCCCGCCAGTCCACCGCGGCTCGACGGGAAACGTTGTGCCGCAAGGGTTCCAGCAGCACCTCGCCCAGGTTGGTCAGACCACCGACGACCGCGACCGGGGTGTCGTCGGCCTCCTCCGGCAGCGCCGCCACGACGGTGTCGGCAAGGGCCTGCGCGGCCCGCTCCAGGATGCGTACGGCGATCGTGTCACCGTCGCCGGCGGCCTCGACGACCGCCGGGGCGAACCGGCCGCACTCGCGGGCGTCGGTGACGGTGGCGGGCAAGCGGTCGAGCGGGACACCGTACGTCCGTACGGCCGCCTCGGGCAGCAGCGACGCCCGCCCGCGGCCGTCCGTCGCGGCCAGTGCCGCCTCGAGTCCGGCGCGGCCGATCCAGCCACCGCTGCCGACGTCGCCGAGCAACGGACCCCAGCCGTCGGTACGGCGGATCCGGCCGTCCGGGTGGATCGCGAGCGCGACCGCGCCGGTGCCGGCGATCAGCACCACGCCCGGGTCGCCGCCGAGCGCGCCGGCGTGGGCGGTGACGACGTCGGAGGTGACCACGACACTTCTCGCACCCGCCTGCTGCAGACGGTCGGCCAACTCCGCGCGGGCGGAGGGGGAGCCCAGTGCGCCGGCCGCACCGACCCCGATCCAGCTGTCCGCCAACGGAACTCGCAGTTCGCTGATCGCCCGGAACGCGGCATCCACACCGCCCGGTGCGGCCAGTCCCGGCGCGCCCGGTCCGTCGCGGTGTTCGGTTCCGGCAGGGGTGGAGATCGCCGCGCGGCAGGTGGTCTTGCCAAGATCGACGGTGACGGTGGCCGACATGGGTGCCTTTCCACGGCGAGAACGGACAGATGAAGTGAACCTGCACGAACTTCCCACCGAAGGGCGCAACGACGCCACCCGGGAGCTCGACCGGATGAGTGTCGCGCAGGTGCTCGCGGTGATGAACGAGCAGGACCGCACCGTTCCCGACGCGGTCGAACGTGTGTTGCCGCAGATCGCACAGGCTGTCGAGCTGGTGACCGCGACGCTGCGTGCGGGTGGGCGGCTGGTCTACGTCGGTGCGGGCACGAGCGGCCGGCTCGCGCTGCTCGACGCGGTCGAGTGCCCGCCGACCTTCGGCACCGACCCGGGCAGGGTGATCGCGCTGCTGGCCGGTGGCGCGGGCGCCTTCGCGGCCGCCGTCGAGGGGGCCGAGGACAACGCCGCCGACGGTGCCGCCGCTCTCGACAGCATCTCGCTCACCGCGTCCGACGTCGTGGTGGGGCTCGCGGCGAGCGGGCGTACGCCGTACGTCATCGGCGCCCTGCGCCGGGCCCGCGAGCTCGGCGCACCGACGGTGTCCATCGCCTGCAATCCCGCGGCGGAGGTCAGCGCGGTCGCCGACGTCGCGATCGAGGCGGTGACAGGACCCGAGGTGCTGACCGGCTCGACCCGGTTGAAGGCCGGCACCGCGCAGAAGCTGATCTGCAACATGATCAGCACCGCCGCGATGGTCGGGCTCGGGAAGGTCTACGAGAACCTGATGGTCGACGTACGCCCCACGAACGCCAAGTTGGTCGACCGAGCGCAGCGGATCGTGCAGGAGGCGACGGGTGCGCCCGCCGAGCAGGTCGCGGCCGCCCTGGCCGGCTGCGCGAACCACCCGAAGACGGCGATCGTCATGTTGCTCGCCGGTGTGTCGGCCCGGGAAGCACACGAGCGGCTCGCCACGGCCGATGGATTCGTGCGGGATGCCCTCGCCTGACGCGCCCCCGCAACGGCCCCCGGCGCCGAGATAACTGGTCCGGTCCGAGGGAACGCGAAAATTCACGTTCCCTCGGACCGGGTCAGTTACCTCGGTGGGGTCAGCTGATCAGCGCGCCGGCGCAGCAGAGCAGGGCCGCGGTGCTGGTCCACAGGAAGAGGCGTTCGAAGGCGCCGAACCAGCGGCGGGCGAGGGGCAGGAGACCGGCGACCACACCGACCAGGCCGACCAGGGCGGCGACGCTGAGGATTTCGGCGAACCCTTGCATCCAGGTCCCGGCCGTGAGGGTGCCGGCCTCGTCGACGACGAACGAGTAGACGGCCGCGAACTGGACGACGGCGGCCAGCAGGTGGATTCGGCCGGCCCGCGTTCGCGGCGCCCCGGGCACGTCGGTCGGGAAGACCGCCACGAGCAGTCGGGCGACGACGGCGATCGCCAGCAGGACCAGCGGCTTGTCGGTCCAGCCGCCACCGTCGCTGATCAGGGCGCTGCCGAGGGCGAGGAGAACGATCGTGTTCGCGGCGGCCGAGAGACGGAACATCCCCGCAGTCGAACCGACGCCGTAGTCGCTGACCGCGTTGCGGATCGGTGAGTAGCCGGTGTCGGCGCGGTGCAACAGAACCTGCAGCAGGAAGTAGCCGGCACCGGCCGCGAGGCAGAGGAAGGCGAGGAAGTTCGTCATGCCGATAGTCAAGCGATGCTCGTCGGCGCGGCTGTGGCTCGTACGCCACGGGTTCGCCCTGACGAATGTCACGTGCCGAGATAACTGGTCCGGTCCGAGGGAACTCGAAATTACGCGTTCCCTCGAACCGGACCAGTTATCTCAGTGGGGTGGGGCCGGCTGGAAGGATGGGCGGGTGACCACTGTTGCCAGTCCGCTGCTCCTGACCGGCCGCGTCGTGACTGCCGACGCCGTCATCGCCGACGGGGCGGTGGTGGTCGACGGCGACCGGATCACGTACGTCGGCCGTGCGGCCGACCTGCCCGCGGGCCACGGCGCGACGACCCCGAACGACTGGGCGCCCGGACAGACCCTGCTGCCCGGCCTCGTCGACGTGCACTGCCACGGCGGCGGGGGTGCGGAGGTCGGCCCGGACCCGGTGGCGACGGCGGCCGCGGCGGCCTTCCACCAGGCCGGCGGCACCACCACGGTCATCGGCAGCCTCGTCTCCGCCCCGCTGCCGACCCTCGCCGCGGCGGTCACCGCCTGCGCGAAGCTCGTCGCCGAGGACCGACTCGCCGGGATCCACCTGGAGGGGCCGTTCCTGTCGTACGAACGCCGCGGCGCCCAGGACCCGGCAGCGCTGCGCGACGGCACGATCGAGGCGCTCGACCGGTTGGTCGCGGCGGCCGAACAGGGCGGTCGCGGCGATGCGATCGTGCAGCAGACCTTCGCCCCGGAGCGGTGCCCGGCCGACTATCCGGCGGCGCTGGGGCGCGCGGGCGTGGTACCCGCCGTCGGTCACACCGCCACCGACTACGCCACGGTCGTCGCAGCGCTCGACGCGGCCGGCGAGCACGCCCCGCGCGGCGGTCGCCCGCTGGTCACCCACGTCTTCAACGGCATGCCCCAACTGCACCACCGTGAGCCGGGACCGGTCGGCGCGTGCCTGCAGCGGGCCGCCCGCGGCGACGCGGTGCTGGAGGTCATCGGTGACGGCGTACACCTCGCCGCGGGCACCGTCGGGATGCTCTTCGACGCCGTCGGCCCCGACGGCATCTGCCTGATCACCGACGCGATGGCCGCGGCCGGGATGCCCGACGGCGACTACACGCTCGGCGCGCAGCGGGTCCGCGTCGCCGACGGCAGCGCCCGCCTCGCCGAGGGCAACTCGATCGCCGGCGGCACCGCCACCCTGCTCGACGTGGTGCGCTGGTGTGTCGACCACGCGGGCGTCCCGCTGGTCGACGCGGTCCGCGCCGCCAGCCGTACGCCGGCGAAAACCCTTGCGCTGCAAGGGGTCGGTGCGCTCGAAGTCGGCGCGAAGGCCGACGTCCTGGTCGTCGACGACCGGCTGCAGCGCCGGTCGGTGCTGCGCGCGGGTCAGTTCCTCGGGCAGCCGCAGCTGCACTCAGCCGACGACGGTCAGTAGCTCCTGCACGGTCGCGGCCATCGCGGCCCGGGCCGGGGCGACGTACGTGCGGGGGTCGGAGCTCTCCTGCTGCGCCAGCTGCTCGCGCACCGCGCCGGTGAACGCGATGTTCAGCGCGGTGCCGACGTTGATCTTGCGCATCCCGGCGGCGACCGCGCCGCGCAGCTGCTCGTCGCTGACCCCGGACGAGCCGTGCAGCACCAGCGGTACCGGCACCGCGGCGGCGATCTCGCCGATCAGGTCGGCGTCCAACTGCGCGGTGCGGCTGGTCATCGCGTGCGAGCTGCCGACGGCGACGGCCAGGGCGTCGACCCCGGTCTCGGCGACGAACCGCGCCGCCTCCTGCGGGTCCGTACGAACCCCGGCGGCGTGGGCGCTGGCCGGCTGGTCCGGCTTCCCGCCGACGTACCCGAGTTCGGCCTCCAACCACAGCCCGTTCGCGTGGGCCCAATCGGCCGCGGCGCGGGTGGCCGCGACGTTCTCGGCGTACGGCAGATTGCCGGCGTCGAACATCGCCGAGGAGAACCCGGCGTCGGCTGCCTGGTGGAGCAGGTCGGTGTCCTCGACGTGGTCGAGGTGCAGCGCGAGCGGTGCGGAGGAGATCTCGGCGACGGCTGCCGTGGCCCGCGCGATCGGCAGCAGCGCGTCGTGGAAACGGACGGCGTTGTGGCTGATCTGCAGGATCGCCGGGCGACCGGCGGCCTCGGCCGCGGTGGCGATCGCCTCCGCGTGTTCCAGGGTGATCACGTTGAACGCGAGGATCGCGCCGCCGCGTTCGACGGCGGCGGCGGTCAGCGAGGCGGTGGAGACGAGCGTCACGGGAGCTCCTCGAGGGTGATGTGGGGGAGCAGGTCGGCGCGGGTGGCCGGGTCGATCTCGCCGGCGACCGGTCGGGCGACGGCCGCCCCGGCGACCGCGGCGCAGTCGGGCAGCAGCCGGGTCCAGTCGGTGCCGTCGG
>JASLFY010000057.1 GCA_030150425.1 Yimella sp.
GGACGGTGCCGACGTGTCGGTCGGTGTCGGCGCGTCGGTCCCGCCGGTGGTCGGCGCGGTCGACGGCGCCGGTGGCGCAGCGGTGGTCGTCGGTTCGGCGGTGCTGTCCGCGGTCGCCGGTGGTGCGGCGGTGGCGGTGAGTGCGAGCACGGCGACGGCGCCGATCCCTGCGCGAACAATTGGTTTTCTCGGTTTCAGAGCATGACGCATCACGAGCGGACCTCGTCCCTTGGTGAAGTTTTTCCCCTTGACGCTCTTCGGTCCGGTCCTCGTTCACCCGCCGCATCGGGTGTCTCCATCGGGTCGATGTGATCATGCGACCGCGCCGGAAAGCATGGCAATGCTATGCCTGTTTCGGAGGTCGTGGGGTTGCGGGAACGCATCGATCTGGCGCGGGGGCTCCGGTCACGAAATGCGGAAGGCGTACACGGTGCTGCCGCGGGTCGCGGTGATGCGAAGGGCGATCTTGCGTCCGTGCAGGGCGGACAACGTCCGCCCGCCCCAGTTCACCTGGGCGTCGTACTGGTCGCCGGAGACGTACGTCGACCGCGCCGCCTCGTAGCCCGGGATGACCTTCCCGGTCGCCGCGTCGAGCACCGTCACGGTCAGCCGGCCGCCGGCGGGGACGGTGGCGTTCACCGACAGGTTGCTGCCGCTGGGCGACAGCGCCTTCGTCGTGACGGTGCCGTACGGGCCGGTGGCGCGCCAGCCGGCGAGCCGATCGCGCCCCCACTCGGCGTAGAAGATGCGCGGGCTGCGCGGATTGGTCTCGTGGCCGGCGGTCCAGCCGCCGTAGTAGATGCGCATCGTGTTGCCGATCATCACCGGGCCGCTGGCGGGGGTGATGATCCCGGCGTCGAGCGAACCGGTGCGCCCCAGCGGGATGCTCGGCTGACGGACGGTCGGTCGCTCGAAGTGGATCCCGTCGGTCGAACTGGCGAGGTACGGCCGCAGCGGACCGTCGATGCCCTGGTCGACCCCGGTCGTGTAGAGCACCGGCAGGGAGACGAGGTCCTCACCGGACCGGAAGATCGCGGCGGAATAGATGTCGGTGTACGCCGGGTCCGCCTCGTCCGTACGCAACGCGCGGCGCGGCGTCGACCAGTGCACGAAGTCGGTGCTGGTAGACATGAACAACTGTCGGTTGACGCCGCTGGCCTGCTTGGTCAGCGCGATGAACTTGCGGGTCCACGGGTCCCAGGTGACGGTGGCGATGTCGCGGAAGTTCAGCGCCGGGCCCTGGGACAGCGGCTTCCAGTCCTTGCCGTCGGCGGAGTACCAGGTGCGGTAGTCGACGTCGAACGGTGGCATCGGCTTGCGGTCCGGGACCATCTGCATGGTGCCGCGCACCGACAGCATGAGGAACTTGCGGGCCGGGTTGCTGGTGTCCGGGTTCAGCACCACGCCGCCCGGGTTCACGTCGTGCAGCACCTCCTGTCCGCGGTTCCAGTGGATCCCGTCGGTGCTCTCGGCGTACCAGACCGACCACGGGTTGGCGGTCGTACGGCCCTGGAACCACATCTTGTAGAGCCCGCCGTCGCGGATGACGCTGCCGTACATCTGCGACGCGTGGACCGGCGATCCCTTGGTATAGCCGTTGTAGACCGGCTGGGCGTCGGGGGAGTCCGCGGTGACGCCGGACTTCTTCCCCGGGATGACGACCTGCGTCATGCCGCCGGTCTTGAGCACCCGGTGGCCGGGAACCAGCTCGGACGGCGACTTGAGCAGCGTCGGGTTGTAGGTCTGCGGCCCGCGGTACTCGTCGACCGAGAACGCGTCCCAGTACGACGACCCGGTGGTGGACCCGCCCGAGGACACCAGCAGTCGTGCCGACTTCGTGCCGCGCGGCGCGACGCCGGTCACCGACACCTGCTTGCGCACCAGTGCGGTCGGTGCCGGGGTGTACTGCTTCAGCGAGGACAGTCGACGACCGGACGCGTCGTAGAACTCGAGGTGGAAGGTCGCCGCCTGGCCACGACCGCGAGCGGCGACGGCGTTGGCGGTGTACTTCAGCCCGGCCACGGCGTCGAACGGTTGCGAGCGCATCTGCACGGTCGCCGTACGGCTCTGGTCCCACAACCAGGCGATGTGGTTCAACGTGTTCGCGGCGCCGTACGCGGGGAAGGGGGAGCGGCCGGTGAGCCATTCGACCTTCGCGTTCGTCGCGGAGGTCGCCGGCGTCCGCGACCAGTACGACGGTCCGCCGGTCGTACTGCCCCACTCCATGTCGTTGTTCCAGACGCTCAGTCGGAAACCTTCGAGGGTGCTGCTGGTCGCGGCGGGGATGCTGCTCCGGGCGGTCGCGTCGGCGGCTGGTGTGGCCGGCGCGGTCAGCAGGAGGGTGGTGGCGAGTGCGGTCGCGAGGGCTGGCGTGCGCATGGCTGCTTTCAAGGGTGGTCGGCCACGGTCGCGGCGACTGTAACCGACCCGGTGGCGGCCTCCGGGGCAACACTCCGGGCTCTCCCGAACAGGCTGTCGGGGACGACTGTCAGCAACCAGGCGTAGCGTGCGACGCATGACCCGTCTCGGTTACCAGATTCCCAACTTCACCTACCCCGACGTCGCCCCAGGCGACCTGTTCGCGACCGTCGTCGCGCAGGCGAAGGAAGCGGAGGCGAGCGGCTTCGACACGGTCCTGGTGATGGACCACTTCTACCAACTCGCCATGCTCGGTGCGCCCGAGAACAACATGATCGAGTGCTACACGCTGCTGTCGGCGTTGGCGCAGCACACCTCGTCGGTGCGCCTGTCGGCGCTGGTCACCGGCAACACCTACCGCAACCCGACGCTGCTGGCGAAGGTGGTCAGTGCGCTCGACGTCGTCAGCGGCGGACGCGCCCAGCTCGGCATCGGCGCCGGCTGGTTCGAGCTCGAACACAACAGTCTCGGCTACGAGTTCGGCACCTTCACCGACCGATTCGAGCGGCTCGAGGAGGCGCTGCGGATCATCCTGCCCATGCTGCGCGGTGAGACCGTGTCGTTGGCCGGCAAGTGGTACACGGTGCAGGACGCGATGAACCACCCGGCGCCGCTGCGCCGGGTTCCGGTGATGATCGGCGGCGCGGGGGAGAAGAAGACGCTGCGCATGGTGGCCCAGTACGCCGACGAGTCCAACATCATCTGCGCGCCGAACGAGATCCCGCGCAAGCTGGCCGCGCTCGACGAGCACTGCGAGCGCCTCGGACGCGACCGCTCGGAGATCACCGTCAGCTACCAGACGTCGTGCGTCATCGCGCCGACCAAGGAGCAGGCGCAGCAGGACCTGGAGGACGCGATC
>JASLFY010000037.1 GCA_030150425.1 Yimella sp.
GCCTCCTCCTCGGACCCCGACAGCCGGACCGTCGCGGGCAGACCGGGCGCGTGCCGTCGGGCGTTGGTGAGGGCTTCCTGGACGACGCGGTAGACGGTGTTGCCGACGATCGGGTCGAGCTCGGGCAGCGCGCCCTCCAGCCGTACGTCCGCACCCGCCTCGCGTGCCTCCCGTACGAGGTCGGTCACGTCGGCGGCGACCGGCTGCGGGGCCAACAGCGCCGCCCCCTGGCTGCGGTGCAGCACCCCCAGGACGCCACGCATCTCGTCCATCGCCGCGCGCGCGTCGCCGGCGATGCCCGCGAGGATCTCCCGGGCCTCCGGGGACAGGTCCGGGTTCGTGTACGGCGCGGTCTCGGCGCGTACGGCGACCAGGGAGATGCGGTGCGCGACCACGTCGTGCAGATCACGGGCCAACGACGCGCGGGCGTCGACCTCGGCCCGTTCGACCTCGACCTCGCGCCGGTCGCGCTTGCGGGTGGCCGACAGGCGCAGCGCGACGGCGGTGCCGAGGGTGAGCGCAGTGGCGAGGACGTACAGCCCGAACGACTGCCACCGGCGGTCGGCGGCCCAGCCCATCGAACTGACCTGGCCGGTGTATCCCAGATAGATCAGCACGGTGCGGTCCCAGAAGGCGAACAGTGCGGGGAGCAGGAGAGCGGCGCCGCCGAGCAGCCACCCCAGCCGGGCGCTGCGCCAGAAGGCGGCGTACGCGACGGACACCATCGCGAAGTACACGGCGATCCGGACCGGGAGCAGCACGGCACCGGAGTAGTCGCCGGGCAGCGTCATCGCAGCGAGGGGCAGGGCTGCAGCGGTGAGCACGAGCGGCCCGACGGCGAGCCCCAGTCCGAGCAGCGGGCGGATCAGCGCCACGACCGGTGCCGACACCATGCCCAAGGTCAGGAGGGTGAGCGCGGAATCGAAGACCTGGGCCGCGCCCCGGTCCTGGATGAAGGGCATGTACATGCCGGGCAGGTTCGGGAACGCCGTGGCCAGCACGAGGATCATCCAGATGACGGCTGCCGCCCAGAATCGGCCGGGAACTGCGGCGGCCGAGCGGGCCAGTCTCTCAGGTTTCATGTGTGAATCCTGTTGCCCCGCAAGGCTGTCCGACACCCCGGACGGAGTGATCTTCGCTTCCCACGCGCGGGGGAGGTCAGGCGGGGTTGGCCCACACGACCCAGTTGCCCTCGAAGTGGCCGCCCTTGATCGGCGTGTTCGGGTCGCAGGTGATCAGCCGTAGCACCGGTGTCTTCGACGAGGCGGCCCAGATGGTGCCGTCCTTGGGCACCTGCGCCTTGGAGACTGCGCGCGAGGCGTTCGCGGTGAACTCGACCTGCTGGCCGGAGCTGTAGGCGACGATGATCTTGTTGCCCGGCTTCACCTGCAGCAGGTTGTAGAAGGTGTCGGGTCGGTTGTTGTACGTCACGTGGCCGACCAGGATCGCCGCACCGGTCTTGCCGGGGAGGGCCCAGCCCTGCTCGGCGTACCAACCGGCGGTGCCGGCCGGCGGCGCGAGCACGCCCTTGGAGTCGAGGTACGTCGGCTGCAGCGACGCGTTCACGATCGTCTTGCCGGCGGCGTTGAAGACATAGACCCGGGTGGGGGATCCCTGCGGGTTGGTCACGGCCTTGCCGCGGGGGCCGGACGAAGCAGACGATCCGGTCGAGGACCCGGTGGTCGACCCGCTGGTGGAACCGGTCGCGGCGCCGCCGGAACCGCCGCTGGTCGACGAGCTTCCGGTCGACGACGTCGACGACGAACCGCTGCCGTCGGAGGTGGTGGGCAGCGCGCCGGTGTACGGCGCGACGGAGTAGTCGGAGGAGCGGGATGACGACGAACCGGTCGCCGAACCCACCATCCCGTCACCGCACCCGGCGGCCACGGACACGAAGCCCGCGGCCGCGAGCGCGGCGACGACGAAGGGAGCTCGACGACCGGTTCGTACGAAACGCATCAAGCGTGGATCAGTCCTCGCGGCGGTTGGAGACAGCCGCACCGGCGAGCGCAACCAGGCCGGCCGCAGCCGCACCGACGCCACCGATGGTCCACAGGTTCACGCCGTCACCGGAGGTGCCGCCGTCGGTCTGGACGGTGCTCGGGGTCGACGGGCCGGTGGTCGGCTCGCTGGTGGTCGAGGTCGGCTCAGTGGTCGACGTGGTCGACGTCGGCTCGGTGGTGGACGTCGGGGTCGACGTGGTCGACGTCGGGATGGACGAGGTCGAAGTCGGCGTCGAGGTCGTGGACGTCGGGGTCGACGTGGTCGACGTGGGGGTGGAGGTCGTGGACGTCGCGGTCGAGGTCGACGTGGTGGTCGGGGTCTGGTCGGACACGACCTTGATGCTGCCGACGGTGGCGTCCTGACCGGCGTTGAGCGTGCACTTCACCGGAATGAAGATGCTCTTGTTGGCGCCCTGGTAGGTCTGGATGTCGGCGGTGAAGTTGCCGACCTTGACGTCGATCGAACCGGGGGTCGCCGGAGCGGTCTCGCTCTGGCCGGAGCCGGTGGCGGTGGTGATCAGGCCGCCGGACGAGGGCACCGGGGTGGTGGGGATGGTCAGGTTCGCGGTGCGGGCCGCGCCGCTGACGGTGTAGCCGGCGGCGCTGCTTCCGTCGACGCTGGTGATGCCCAGACCGCGCAGGGTGTCGGCGGCGGAGGTGGAGGTGGTGACCTTCGCCGAGATGGCGGGAGCCGGGATCGTCGATCCGACGGTGACCTGCGCCGGCAGGTTGACGGTGACGGCCGCGGTCCAGGTGCCCTGGTCGAGTTCGGTACCGAAGACGGTGGCCTTGCAGGCGAACTTCAGCGGAGCGGACGTCGCGGCGTCGGCGGAGGTGCTCAGGGCGCCGAGGCCCAGCATGACGGTGCCGCCGAGAAGGCCGAGGGTGCCGACACCGGCGAGCGTACGGCGGCCGGCCGCGCGGGCCGAGTGACGGGAGGTGTTGGAGGTGCTCATGGATTCTCCTTTGGCCGCACGCGGCCTACTGTTCAGTAAATGGGTGGCCTCACCTTATCGGTGATGTGACCTGGATCGCACCCCTGTTCAACGGATGTTCTACTTGTCGACGTCGCCGACGACGAAGAACATCGACCCGAGAATGGCGACCATGTCGGCAACCAGGGTGTCCTGCAAGACCTTTCCCAGCACCGCCACGTTGTTGAACGACGCAGACCGCAGCTTCAGCCGCCACGGGGTCTTGTCACCGCGGGACACCAGGTAGTAACCGTTGAAACCCAGGGGGTTCTCCGTCGCGACGTAGTCGCTTCCCTCCGGCACCTTGAGGACCTTCGGCAGTTTCACGTTCACCGGACCGCTCGGCAGCGAGCGCAGTTTGTCGACGCACGCGTCGGCGAGGTCGAGACTGACGTGCAGCTGTTCGAGCAGTACCTCCAGACGGGCGGCGCAGTCGCCGGCCGTACGGGTCACCACGCGCCCCGGTCCGCCCGGGGTGAACAGTTCGCCGTACGCGAGGTACGGCTGGTCGCGCCGCAGGTCCAGGTCGAGCCCGCTGGCGCGGGCGATCGGACCGCTGACGCCGTAGTCCTTCACGGTCTCCAGGTCGAGCACCCCGACACCGCTGGTGCGGGCGTGCAGGATCTCGTTGCCGACCAGCAACGCCTCCAGTTCGGGCAACCGGCGGCGTACGCCCTGGATCGCCGTCGTGACCCGACCCAGCCAGCCGGCGGGAATGTCGTCGCGCAGTCCGCCGACCCGGTTGAACATGTAGTGCATCCGGCCGCCGGAGATCTCCTCCATCACCGCCTGCAGTTCCTCGCGCTCGCGGAAGCTGTAGAAGATCGGGGTGATCGCGCCGAGCTCGAGCGGGTAGGACCCGAGGAACATCAGGTGGTTCAGCGCGCGGTTCAGCTCGGTCAGCAGGGTCCGGGTCCAGGTGGCGCGCACCGGCACGTCCATGCCGAGCATCCGCTCCACGGTCAGGGCCACGCCGATCTCGTTGCTGAACGCCGAGAGCCAGTCATGGCGGTTGGCCAGCACCATGATCTGCCGGTAGTCGCGCACCTCGAACAGTTTCTCCGCGCCGCGGTGCATGTAGCCGACGATCGGCTCGGCGGCCTTGATCAGCTCGTTGTCCAGGGTCAGGCGCAGCCGCAGCACGCCGTGGGTCGCGGGGTGTTGCGGGCCGACGTTCAACACCATGTCGGTGCTGGTGAAGCCGCTCGCGCCGACGGTCGCGGTGGTCCGGGTGTACGCCATGGGCCCAGTCTGCCAGCCGGTCCGGCCGGTCCCGGGGGACGCTGTGCCGCCGGTCTCGCGCGTCGGCACTCGTCCCTGTCCGGCCGCCCGGCTCGGTACCGTGGAGGGGTGAGTGAGCAGCAGGGGGGCCAGCAGTCGCCGCAGGACCGTTATTACCAGCGGTACCTCGCGGACACCGAGCCGAACGCGTTCGGGGGAGGAAAGCGCAGCCGTACGCCGTTGATCGTCGCCGGCGCGGCGGCACTCGTCGTCGCGGTCGGTGTGGTCGGCGCGTTCGCGTTGCGGGGCGGCGGCACCGTCGACGGGTCGGCCACCGAGAGCACGGCCGCTTCGACCGTCGGTGGTTCCCCGAGTGGCAGCTCGAACAGCACCACCTCCAGCCCGACGACGACGCCGACCAGCGTCGTGAACGCGCGGCGTTACGGCGACCCGAGCCAGGCCGGCTGGATCACCGTCCCCGGCAGCGACAAGGCCAAGGCGGCGTACGACATCCCGGCGACCGACAAGTACGCCCCGGGCAAGGTCGACCGGTTGATCGGTTACGAGCCGCCGGAGGGCGTCGACCACAAGTGGGTCATTGCCAGCTCGGCCAGCAGCTACGACAGGAATTTCTGCAAGACCGACAAGGGCGGTCAGCGGGCGTTCATGGGGTTCGTCAACATCGGCACCCGGGAGCCGGCCGAGGCCGCGCCGGGTGTGGCGAGCGAGACGGCCGACCTCATCGCGTACAAGAAGGACAAGAAGACGATGGCGTCCCGCACGCCGACGAAGACCACGACGATCAAGGTCAACGGCGGCAGGACCACCGCCGTGCAGTCGGTCCTCACCGTCGACAACGGCGACCCGAGCACGAAGAAGTGCGACCCGAAGAAGCTGGAGGTGCGCACCGTCGCGTTCACCAACTCCGGCAACGGTGTGTCCACCATGCTGCTGGTCGTGCGGGACCTCGGCGCCGGTCAGATGCCCGACGCGGACGTCACGAAGATCGTGGCGTCGGTGCGTCCGAAGATCGCCGACTGATCCGTTCCAGGGACCACCAGAAGCCGCCCAGTCCTGCGGGGTCGGTGAACGCCGACCAGGCGCCGCGGCGGCGCAGCGCAGCGACGTACGCCAGCGGATCGCGGTGTGCCAGAGCGTGATCCGGCCGCTCGGGCGGCTCGAGCAGCGCGCGGGCGATGTCGGCCTGGCGGACGAGTTCGTCGGCGCCGAGGCTGTCCATCGCCACGTGGGCGGTGACGTCCGTACGTCCGTCGAAGGTGGGTTCGCACTCCGCGCCGTCGCGGAATCCGGTGAGGGTCGGTGACGGCGGTCGGTCCCCGGCGACGTGGCCGTAGTCGACGCACACCAGCAGGCCGCGTTCGATCCGCTCACGCAGTGCGGCGTACGCGGCGTCCCGGGTGTCACCGAGTTCCACGATCTCCGCGTCGGGCCAGTGGGTCGTCGCCCAATCCCGTTGAGTGGCAGTCGGTTCCGGCCCCGGCGACCCGTCGTCGGTGAGCAGGTGACCGTCGACCAGCAGGTCGCAGGGCACCACGTCGAGCCACTCGTGGGCGAACACGAGGACGTCGGTCAGCCCGGCCAAGTCGTCGGGAAGGGCGCCGGCGCCGGGGGAGCGGATCCAGTCGATCCCGTCCGGCAGGTCGCCCGGGCGGTCGACGACGTCGACCCCGGTCAGCGCGATGGTGTCGTCCATCTCTCGCAGGAGGTGAAGCAATTCGCCTCTGCCACAAGCGAAGTCGACGACGTGGGTGAGTCCTTCCCGTCGCGCCAGGCGCAGTACGGCCTCTGCCAGCAGTTCCGGAACGCCGGGCACGCCCTGGGCCGATGTCGCGAAGTGGCCCGCCGGTCCGGCCGGCTGCCGGTAGAAGCCGGAGGGGCCGTACAGCGCGCCACGCCACGCGACCGACAACGGCTCGCGGGAGGTCCGGGGGTGCACCACGGCGCCACCGTAGACGCCCCGACGACTAACGTCGTCATCCGTGATGGACGGACCCCCCACCCTGCGCATCGGAATCGTCGGCGTCGGCAAGGTCGGCGCGGTGCTCGGCGCGGCGTTCGTCGCCGCCGGACACCAGGTCGTCGCGTGCGCGGCCGTCAGCGAGGCCTCCCTGGAGCGGGCCGCCCAGCTGCTGCCAGGTGTGCCGGTGCTGCCGATCCCCGAGGTGGTCGCCACCGCAGACGTCGTCCTGATGACCGTTCCGGACGACGCGCTGCAACCCCTCGTCGACGGCCTCGCCGCCGAGAATGCCTGGGGGCCAGGGAAACTCGTCGTCCACACCAGCGGTTTCCACGGCGTGACCGCGCTGTCGCGGGTGCTCGACGCGGGCGGCGACGTCATCGCGATGCACCCCGCCATGACGTTCACCGGGGGACCGAAGGACCTCGAACGGCTCAGCGGCACCCCGTTCGCCGTCACCGGGTCGTCGGGCCTGCAGTTGGTCGGCGAGGCGATGGTGCTCGACATCGGCGGCGACCCGTTCCCGCTCGCCGAGGACGACCGGCCGCGCTATCACGCGGCGCTCGCGCACGCCTCCAACCACCTGGTCACGCTCGTCGCGCAGTCGCAGCAGATCCTGCGCTCGGTCGGTGTGGAAGACCCCTCGCGTCTGCTGCGACCGCTGCTTGAGGCAACGCTGAACAACGCGTTGGAGCGCGGCGACAAGGCGTTGACCGGGCCGGTGTCCCGCGGCGACGTGGGGACCGTACGCGCCCACCTGGCGGTGCTGGCCGATCCACCGGACGGCGCCGACGACATTCCGATGGCTTATCGTGCGATGGCTCGCGCCACCCTGCAGCGGGCCGCTCGGCGGCGCGCCGTCCCGGCCGAGAGCATCGCTCCGATGCGCGAACTGCTCGACGAGGAGAACTGATGACCGACAACGGAAACGGCGACAACGGGACCAGCGACATTCTCGTCGCCCACTCCCGAGACGAACTCGCCGCCGCGCGAGCCGGCCTGACCGGAACGGTCGGCGTGGTGATGACGATGGGCGCGCTGCACAGCGGTCACGCCCAGCTGATCGAGCACGCCCGGCAGCAGGTCGACCACGTCATCGTGACGATCTTCCTGAACCCGCTGCAGTTCGCCCAGGGCGAGGACCTCTCGCGCTACCCGCGGACGTTCGACTCCGACGTCGAGATCTGCCGGCAGGAGGGCGCCGCCGTCGTGTTCGCCCCGACGCCCGACGTCGTCTACCCCGACGGCGAACCGGGCATCCGGGTGTCCGCCGGGCCGCTGGGGAACGTGCTCGAGGGCAAGTCCCGCCCCGGCCACTTCGACGGGGTGCTGACCGTCGTCGCCAAGCTGCTGCACCTCACCGCGCCGGACAAGGCGTTCTTCGGGCAGAAGGACGCGCAGCAGCTGCTGCTCATCCGCCGGATGGTGCGCGACCTGGACTTCGGCATCGACATCGTCGCGGTCCCGACCGTCCGCGAGGGCGACGGGCTCGCGCTGAGCAGCCGGAACACGTACTTGTCGGAGTCCGACCGTGAGGTCGCGCTCAGCCTGTCCACCGCGCTGCGCGCCGGCGCCGCGATGGCCGACTCCGGCCCGGCGGCCGTACGACGGGCCGCGCGCGACGTCCTGGTGCGTGAACCGTTGGCCGAGGTCGACTACCTCGTCCTGGTGCATCCGACGACGCTGGAGGACGTGCCCGAGTGGTACAACGGCCCGGCGCTGCTGGCCGTCGCGGCGCGGGTCGGCACGACCCGGTTGATCGACAATCTGCCGGTGCAGGTCGGGCCGGACGGCGGACCGCTGCCGGTGGTGCCGTACGCGGACCGCTGACCAGCGGCCTACTCTTGATGCCGTGTGGCCCTACATCGCAACCCTGCTCCCCTCGATCGGGGTGCTCTATCTCTTCTACGTGATCCTGAAGCACATTCTCGAGGGTGATCGGCGCGAACGAATCGCGCAGGCGCAATGGGAGAACGCTCACGACGCCGCTGCCGAGAAGGATGTTCCGCAACAGCGCAGCTGATATCCGGCCGATATTCAGGTCTTGAATGCTAAGTTGTTTCGTGGACCTCGGGAAATCGCATTCGCATTTCCCCGCTTCCCGGAACTCCAGGAGAATTCATGGCACAGCGCGTGCAGATCAAGCTGATCGACGACATCGATCAGAGCGACGCCGTCGAGACGGTCAGCTTCGGCCTCGACGGCGTTTCGTACGAAATCGATCTTTCCGCGGCGAATGCCGCCCGCCTGCGTGACGACTTCGCGCAGTGGGTCGGCGCCGGACGCAAGGTGAAGGGTGGCCGCGCCGCTCGCACCACCTCCCGTTCCGCCGGTGGCGACAAGGACCAGCTGAACCGCATTCGTGAATGGGGTCGTGCGAACGGCTACCAGGTCAGCGACCGCGGCCGGGTGTCGCGCGAGGTCCAGGACGCCTACGCGGCGGCCCACTGACCCGATCGGTCAGTCGGCCGATTCCTCCAGCGCCGCCATCAGGTCGCCGTCGGAATCGAGTCGGTCGAGAACGTCCTCCATGTCGAGTTGGCGCAGCCTGCCGGGCTGCGCCTTCTCGCGTTCCAGCTCCGACCAGTGCCGCGGCGCGGCCACCGTCGGGCGCGCCTTGGCCCGCAACGAATAGGGGCAGACCGTCGTCTTGGCGGCGGTGTTCTGCGACCAGTCGAGCAGGATCTTCCCCTTGCGCAGGCTGGTCGTCATCTTCCACACGACCAGGTCGGGCAGGTCGCGGGTGAGCGCCTGCGCCAACTCGCGCATCTCGTCGCGCACCTGCTCGCTGCTGCGGCTGCCGTCGAGCGGGGCGTAGATCTGCAGACCCTTGCTGCCGGAGGTGACCGGGACCGTACGGTCGTGACCGAGGGCGGTGAGGCGCTCGCGGCAGGCCAGCGCCAGCTCGGCGCACTCCGTCAGACCGGCCGGGGCGCCCGGGTCGAGGTCGATCACGAGGCGGTCCGGTGGAGCCGGCTGCTCGTCGACCACCCGCCACTGCGGAACGTGCAATTCCAACGACGCCAGATTCACGATGTAGGTGAGTGCGGCCAGCGAATCGATGATCGGATAAGTCACCGAATCCGCGCCGGTGCGTGAACCGCGCGCGGAGTGGGAGTCGATCGTCACCGAACGCAACCAACGTGGCGCACCCGGCGGCAGATTCTTCTCGAAGAAACTGTTGCCGTCGACGCCGTGTGGAAAACGGATCCGGGTGGCCGGTCGATCCGCCAATTGGGGCAACAGGGCCGGCGCGACCGTGGCGTAATAGTGAAGTAATTCGCCCTTGGTCGTCTCCGTCGCCGGATACATGATCTTGTCGAGATTCGACACGCTCAGGCGTCGCCCGTCCACCTCGACGGTGACGTTCTCGTCAGCCATTTCCGCTCTCCCGCAGGCTCGCCGGATCGAGGTCGGCGCGCACCCCGCGCCACGAGGGCTGCCGCAGGCGGCCGGCTTCGGAGAGTCCGTGGAACTCGACGTCGGCGACGATCTGCGGCTCGACCCAGATACAGCCGTCGGCGTCCTCGCGCGGCACCTCGTCGATCATCGGCGGGTCGTCGCGACGCAGCGGCAGCAACTGCTGCATGAGCGCGACGCCGCGGCGCCCGGACAGTCCGGAACCGACCCGGCCGCGGTAGACGAGTCCATCGGCCACCGGTTCGGCCAACAACACGGCGCCGAGGGCGGACCCGCCGCGTTCGCGGCGCCACCCGACGACGACGTACGACGCGGTGCGGCGGTTCACCGACTTCAGCCAGTCGGCGCTGCGTGTGCCCGGGCGGTACGCGGTGTCGACCCGCTTGGAGACGATGCCCTCCATCCCGTGGTCCGCGGTGGCCGCGAGCAGTGCGTCACCGTCGGGAAAGACCGGCGGGACCGTCACCCACTTCGACCCGAGCCCGATGCCGTCCAACAGGTCGCGCCGGTCGCGCCAGGGGCGGCCGGTGACCGGGGTGCCCATGACGCGCAACACGTCGAACACCATCGCGGTGACCGGTGCGGTCGCGGCGAGGGCGCCTGCCGTGGTCGCGTCGACCACGTTGAAGCGTTCGGCGAGCGTCGCGAAGGAGGGCACGCCCTGGTGCATCACGACGATCTCCGCGTCGAGCAGGACGTCGTCGAAGTCGGTCAGGCCGGCGGCCGGGGCGACCAGCTCCGGGAAGGCGACGGTGACGTCGCGCTCGGTCCGGGTGAACACGCGTACACGGTGGTCGTGGACGTCGAGCAGGGCGCGCATGCCGTCCCATTTGACCTCGTGGGACCACTGCGGACCGCTCGGCACCGACTCGGCGGTGGTGGCGAGCATCGGGCGCATGGGGCAATCTTGCACAATGCGAGCGATTTGGAAGGGCGCGGTCTCCTTCGGACTGGTCAACGTCCCGGTGCGGTTGTACTCGGCGACCGAGAACCACGACGTGCAGTTCCGACAGGTCCACCGCGAGGACGGCGGCCGCATCAAGTACCAACGGGTGTGTGCGATCGACGGCGAGAAGGTGTCGTACGACGACATCGCCAAGGGCTACGAGACCGACAGCGGCGAGATGGTCGTCCTGACCGACGAGGACCTGGCCGATCTGCCGATCAGCACCACCAAGGAGATCGCGGTCGACCGGTTCGTGCCGGCCGAGCAGATCGACCCGCTGTACCTGGACAAGTCGTACTACCTGGAGCCGGACAAGTCGGCGGTGAAGCCGTACACCCTGCTGCGCGAAGCGCTGCAGCAGACCGACCGGATGGCGTTGGTGACCGTGTCGCTGCGGACCCGGATGACGGTCGCCTGCTTGCGCGTGCGCGGCGACGTGATCGTGCTGCAGACGTTGCTGTGGCCGGACGAGGTCCGCGCCGCGGAGTTCGGGGTGCTCGACGAGGAGCAGCCGATCAAGAAGGCCGAGTCGGAGATGGCCCACATGTTGGTGGAGTCGCTGGCCGGTGACTACGACCCGAGTGCCTACACCGACGACTACGAGGAAGCGGTCAAGGCGGTCGTGAAGGCGAAGCTGGACGGTGGCGAGGTCAAGACACCGGAGCAGCCCGCCGAGTCGGAGGGCGAGGTCGTCGACCTGCTCGCGGCGTTGCAGCAGAGTGTCGACCGGGCCAAGAAGGCGCGCGGCGAAGCGGTCTGATCAGACGATCTCGAGGGCGCCCTCGCGGCAGAGCTCCAGGGCCGCCGTGGCCTCCAGGTCCGCGGCCGCGGGGGGGTCGCCGGCCTCGGCGACGCACTGCGCGGTCAGGTCGGCCACCGTCGTGGGGGTGAGGGTGTGCAGCCACACGATGCTGCCGATCCCGTCCAGCACCGACACCGTCGAGCCGTGCAGCGCGACGATCCGCCCGTCGACGCCGATCGCATCGGTGTACGGCGTCCGGCGCAGTCGGGTGGACGGCTCGAGGGCCTCCGGCAGCGCGTCCGGGGAGCGTGGCGCGCCCGGGTCCAGCGCCAGGTCGGCGGGCGCCGGGAAGTGGTCGTACAGGTGCGACTCGAACGGCCGGTCGAAGGTGCTGCGGACCAGGTCGACGCACTCGGCGATCTCGGCGTACCGCAGGACGTACGGCCCGCCGCCTGCGCCGATGGTGTCGGCCAACAGGGCGAGGGGTTGCGGCATCGAGGGGAGCGCGGAGGTCTGCGGGATGATCTCGAGGATGCCGTCGAGCAGGTCGATCTCCTCCAGGACCGGAGCCTCCGAGCGCTCCGGGTCGCGGCGCAACAGCACGAACGGGCCGCGGGACAGCGGCAGCTGCGGCAGCGGTGCCAGGCCCAACTCGTCGGGGGAGAGCTGCTCCTTGCGGTAGGGAAGGGCCGGGTCGACCACCCGGGAGAGCGGTTTCGGGTACGCACGGATGCTGCCGGAGTCCGGGTCGATGGCGACCGTCTCGTCGCTGACGTAGCCGAGGCCGGCGGCCGACAACGTACGCGCGGCGGTGGTCTTGCCGGTGCCGGACGCGGCGATCAGCGCGGCGACCGTTCCGGTGCGCGGATCGGCCACGCCGCAGGCGTGCAGCATCAACGTACGTCCGCGCTGCGCGGTGATCGCGGCGAGGGTGACGGCGCTGGACAGGGGGTAGTCGACGTCGGTCGGGTCGCCGTCGTGGTGCTGGACGGTGCCGTCCGTCTCATCCTCAACGGGTGAGTCGACGACGCACCGGGACCACTGCGTACGCAGCCGGGGTTCCGCGTCGTCCGCGCACTCGATCCGGATCCGCGAACCGAAGACGTCGACCACCATGGCTGCCATGGCCCGCATCCTAGGTTCTCGCTGCGGCGGCCGCCGCAGCCGGATTCCGCTGCAGGCGTAATCGTCGCTCGGAACAGTTCGCCACCCGGTCGCGTTGACCCTCGCAGAGACCGGAGGTGCTGCGACTAGCATCGACGGGGTAGTCAGCCGAGGGAGACGACATGTTTGAACGGTTCACAGACCGTGCTCGCCGAGTGGTGGTGCTTGCGCAGGAGGAAGCCCGACTGCTCAACCACAACTACATCGGCACCGAGCACATCCTGCTCGGACTGATCCACGAGGGCGAAGGCGTGGCCGCGAAGGCCCTGGAGCAGCTCGGGATCTCGCTGGAGGCCGTGCGTGAGCAGGTCCAGGAGATCATCGGCCCCTCCAACCAGCCGCAGTCGGGCCACATCCCCTTCACCCCGCGCGCCAAGAAGGTGCTCGAGCTCTCGCTGCGCGAGGGCCTGCAGCTCAACCACTCCTACATCGGCACCGAGCACATCCTGCTCGGCCTGATCCGTGAGGGTGAGGGCGTCGCCGCCCAGGTGCTGGTGAAGATGGGCGCCGACCTGCCGCGCGTGCGCCAGCAGGTCATCCAGCTCGTGTCGGGCTTCCAGTCCGGCGAGAAGGGTGGCGAGAAGGCCGGTGCCGGCGTGGGTGCCGGTGGCCCGGAGGCCGGTCAGCCGGCCGGTTCGCTGGTGCTCGACCAGTTCGGTCGCAACCTGACCCAGGCCGCCCACGAGGGCAAGCTCGACCCGGTCATCGGGCGCGAGAAGGAGATCGAGCGGGTCATGCAGGTGCTGTCCCGCCGCACCAAGAACAACCCGGTGCTGATCGGTGAGCCGGGCGTCGGCAAGACCGCCGTCGTCGAAGGCCTCGCCGCCGACATCGTCCGCGGCGACGTGCCGGAGACGCTGAAGGACAAGCAGCTCTACACCCTCGACCTCGGGTCGTTGGTCGCCGGCTCGCGCTACCGCGGTG
>JASLFY010000066.1 GCA_030150425.1 Yimella sp.
TCCTCCTCACTCGGTGCCGTGGGGATGCTGGCAGCCGCAGCACTCATCGCGCTCACGTCCGCGACCGTGGCCCTCCTCGCGGCCTCCGTCACCGGAATCGCTCTCACTCTCACCCTTCTGCGCTCCCGCGCGTACACCACGCTCTCGCCCCCCTCGAGCAGTGCAAGTTAAGACCAACTGTTCACCCCAGCAGATCCGCAACTGTCAGCGGACGGCTGACCGCCGAGTGCTTGCCTTTGAAGGTGCACCTGTAGCGCCTGCACACAACTGCAGCGTGTGGGGTTGCGGGCGGCCTTAATACTCGGTATACATGGCGCCTGTCAGGGTAAATACTCGGTATAGGGGGATCGAGATGTCGGTCAAACATTCGCTGCTCGCGCTGCTGGCGGTGCAACCGATGTACGGCGCGCAGCTGCGCCAGGAGTTCGAAGCTCGCACCGGCGGCACCTGGCCGCTGAACGTCGGGCAGGTCTACACCACGCTCAACCGTCTCGAGCGGGACGGCCTGGTCGAGAGCGACGGAGCCGCCGACGAGGAGGGGCGCATCGCGTACCGGCTCACCGCCGCGGGCACCGCCGAGATCGACCGCTGGTGGGCCGCGCCGGTCGACCGCGACCAGACCCCGCGCAACGAGCTGGCGATCAAGCTGGCCCTCGCGGTGACCCTGGGCGACGTCGACGTCACCCAGGTGGTGCAGATCCAGCGCACCGCGACCATGCGCCAGATGCGCGACCTCACCCGGCTGAAGGCCGGCGCGGACGACGATCTCGCCTGGGGCCTCGTGCTCGACAACCTGATCTTCTCCGCCGAGGCGGAGCTGCGCTGGCTCGACCACATCGAGACGAAAGTGGTCGCGGCCGGGCGACGGACGACGAAGCCCGTGATCCAACCGCAGGCTGCGAAGCAGGCGGTACGGCGATGAGCGAGGTGCTGCTCGAGCTCCGTGGTGCGACCCGTACGCATGGCACCGGCGACACCGCCGTCACCGCCCTGCACGCGGTGGACCTCTCGGTGCACCGCAACGAACTGGTAGCCGTGATGGGTCCCAGTGGGTCGGGCAAGTCGACCCTGCTGAACCTCGCCGGCGGCCTGGACACCCCGACCTCCGGCCAGGTCCTCGTCAGGGGGACGGACCTGGCCGGTGTCGGGCCCAAGGCGATGGCGCGACTGCGCCGGGAGACGCTCGGTTTCGTCTTCCAGGATCTGAACCTCATCCCGTCGCTGACGGCGGCGGAGAACGTGGCGCTGCCCCTCGAGCTCGGCGGGCTCTCGCCCCGCAAGGCCCGTACGGAGGCCCTCGCCGCCCTCGAAACCGTCGGGATGGCGGACCTCGCCGACCGCTACGCCGAGAGCATGTCGGGCGGTCAGCAGCAGCGGGCCGCGATCGCGCGCGCCCTGATCGGCAAGCGGGAACTGATCCTCGCCGACGAGCCGACGGGTGCGCTCGACTCGCAGACCGGTGAGGCGGTGCTGCGGGTGCTGCGCGCTCAGTGCGACGCCGGCGCCGCCGGGCTCCTGGTCACCCACGACGCGCGCCACGCCGCGTGGGCGGACCGGGTGATCTTCCTGCGCGACGGCGTCGTGGTCGACACGACCGGGAGTCCGGCCGCGGCGGATTCGCTGCTGGCCGAGGCGAGTCGATGACCTCGTGGCAGCTGATGGTCCGCCTCGCCTGGCGGGACCTTCAGCGGCATCGTGGTCGCGCGTTCCTGACCGCCTCCCTCGTCGCCCTGCCCGCCCTGGTCCTGGCGGCCCTGGCGAGTGCCGTCGCCACGCTCACCGTCAGCAACGGTGAACGGTTGCCGGCCGACCTCGGCGCCGCACCGGCCGCCGTGTCGGTGGCGACACCGCCCCCATCCGTTGACGCGTCGAACGTCGGGGTCCGGCAGGCCAACGAGGATCCGCAGAGCCTCTCGGACACCGGAGTGCCGGGTCATCTGTTGCACGGCAAACCGGCGACCTCCGCCGCGGCCGTCGCCGAGATCACGGGCGGCACGACGTATCCGATGACGGTCTCGGACGTACGCGTCGTCGTCGGCGAGCGCCGCATCCGGGCGACGACGCTCGGGGTCGACGGCCAACTGCCGATCTACACCGGCACGGCCACCCTCACCTCGGGGCGCTGGCCGCGAACCACCTCCGAGGTCCTGGTCACCGACGCCGGGTCGTCGATCGGCATCCCGACGCACGGCCGGTTCTTCCTGCACCGCTCCGGGAGCGCCGACCGTTCGGTCACCGTCGTCGGCACCGCCCGTACGCCGGACGCGCAGGATCTCGTCGGGCTCCCCGACGACCACCCCCGCAGCCGCACCTTCCTGATCGACCGCAAGGAGCCGGTGACCTGGACCGACGTCCAGCGCTGGAACAGCTACGGACTGGCGGTTCGCAGCCGGATGCTGATCGAGCACCCGGACCAGGTGCCGCCGAATCCGGGGTGGAGCACCTCGAACAGCGCCCCGGACTCGGTCGTCGTGCTGTTGCTCGTCGGAGCGGTGCTGCTGACCGTGCTGGTCGCCGGTCCCGCGTTCACCACCAGCGCTGATCGCCACCGGCACGCCCTCGGCCAGCTCGCGAGCAACGGGGCGACCCGCGCCATGCTGCGCCGGTACGTCCTCGCCCAGGCGGTGCTGCTGGGCGCACTCACCGCCGTCGGCGCGGTCGCCCTGGGCTCCGGACTCGGCCTGTTCGCCATCGCGGTGGCCCGCCGCCTGGCTCCCCGGCATTCGTACGGTCCGCCCGACCTGCCGTGGACCCAGCTCGGCGTGCTCGCGCTGATCACGGTGCTCAGCGCACTCGCCGCGGCCCTGGCTCCCGCCTTCGGCGCGGCCCGGGTGGACGTCGTCGCCGTCCTACGCGGACACGTGAGCCCGCGCAAGGTCCGCGCCGGATGGCCCGTCCTCGGGTTGGCGCTGGCCATCGCCGGAGGTGCACTGCTCTGGCACACCATCACCAGCACGTCACTGTCCGGCGGCGAGGCGTGGATCGCGGCCGGCGGCGTCCTGCTGTTCGGCGGTGCGGTCCTCGCGCTGCCCTGGCTGTTGGCACGGGTGGCCGGGTTGGCCGGTGTGCTGCCGGTCGCCGGTCGGATCGCCACCCGCGACATCGGACGGCAACGCACCCGGGCCACGTCCGGGGTCGCGGCGGTGATGGCCGCGACCGCCCTGATGACCGCGCTCGCCATCGGCGGCACCAGCGACATCGCCCAGTCCAAGCGGGACTACCTGCCGGTCGCGCCGATCGGTGACGCCGTCGTACGCGGAGATGCGGCCGGACTGACGTCGTTCGTCCGCACGGCCCGTACGGTCGACCCGCACCTCACGACGACGACGCTCGGCGTCCTCGGAACTGCCCAGGGAGCGAA
>JASLFY010000141.1 GCA_030150425.1 Yimella sp.
GAGCGGCCGACGCACGGGTCGCGGAGCGACCGGCGATCGGGCGACCGATCGCCGACGCGAGGGCCGAGGAGATCATCACGACGGCCAGCACCGCACCGGCGAGCCAGGTGCCGCCGGCGATCGAGGTGACGACCGCGATGACCACGCCGTTGGTGAAGTCGACCCAGCGGTCGGCGTACCGGGCGTAGCGGTCGGCGTCCATCGCGCGGGCGACGACCTCACCCGGCGGCGTCGGCTCGAGCCGGCGCTGACCGGTCTGACCGACCAGCACCGACATGCGCACCCGCAGCAGCACCTCGACCCACCAGCGCGGGTAGAGCGAGATCGCCTGGGCGAGCAACCACGGTCCGACCATCACGCTGAAGACCACGCCCAGCGGCCACCACCAGGTGACGGATCCGGCGCGCAGGTCCTGCACGGTGTGGCCCCACAGGTAACCGGTCAGCGCGCCGACCGGACCGGCGAGAGAGAAACCGAGGAACAGGCCGACGGACAACATGCCCCAGTTGGGCCGCACCCACAGCGCGCGCCAGGTGCCCTTCGCCAGCGACGGGCCGGTGCCGACCTCCGGCCGCTCCGGAGGGGTGCCGCGCCGACGCGCGGCCCCGACCGCGACGACCTCGTCGCTGATCTCGTCCTGGTTGTCGTGGTCGACGTCGGCCGCGATCAGCAGGTCGCGGAATCGGCCCGGGGTCGCGGCGAGTTCGGCGCGCGGACCGAACTGCACGAGCGCACCGTGGTCGAGGACCGCGACCAGGTCGGCACGGGCGATCGTCGACAGCCGGTGGGCGACCAGGATGCCGGTGCGTCCGTCGAGCAACCGGTGGGACGCGGCCACGACGCGCGACTCGGTCAGCGGGTCCATTCGCGCGGTCGCCTCGTCGAGCACGACGACGCGTACGTCGCGCACCAGCAGGCGCGCGAACGCCAACAGCTGCTCCTCCCCCGCGGACAGCGAGGTGCCGCCGGGGCCGAGGACGGTGTCGAGACCGTCCGGCAGGCCGGCGACCCACTCACCGATCCCGAGCTCGTCGACGACCGCTTCCACCTCCGCGCGCGAGCGCTCGGCGAACAGCGTGATGTTCTCGTGGAGAGTGCCGGCGACGATCTCGGTGCGCTGGGTGACGACGCCGACGGCGTCGCGCAGCGCGTGCAGGTCGAGGCCGAGGACGTCGACCCCGCCCAGGCGTACGGATCCGGGCTCGGGGTCCATCGCGCGCGAGACCAGCGAGGCGAGGGTCGACTTGCCCGAACCCGTACGGCCGACCAGGGCGATCGTGTGGCCGCTCGGAACGCGCAGGCTGATGTCGTGGAGGGCGAACGTGCCCTCGCCGTAACCGAAGTGCAGGTTGTCGAACTCGAGGTCGAGCCCGCCCTCGGGCAGCTCGGCGCCACCCATCGGCTCGGGCGCCACGGCGAGCATCTGGCGCAGTCGGATGACCGCGCCGAGGCCGGCCTGCAGGTCGGGCAGCTGGTGGGCGACGTTGCCGATCAACCCGACGAACATGCTGGTGACCAGGAAGAGCGTGACCAGCTGGGCCAGCGACATTGCGCCGTCGCTGACCAGCGCCACCCCGGCCACCACGACCGCGGCGAGCAGCGAGTGGAGCACCATCGCCGACCGCAGCGTGACCGCGCGCTCGAGCAGGATGACGTCGCGGAAACGGGCGTGGACGATCGCGGACAACTCGGTGACCCGGCGGATCGCGAACGACTGGCCCAGGCTCGTACGCAGGTCGTCGCGTCCGGCGATGCCCTCCTCGAGCGCGGCGGCGTGGTCGGTCCAGGCAGCCTCCTCGACCACCTTCCGCTCCGCGATCGTGGGCAGCAGCGGGCGCATCACGAACACCACCGCGGCGGCGACGATCGGGAACGCGAACCACCCCGGCCACCAGGTCAGGCTGGCGATGACCCACAGCGGGATGGTCGAGGCCATCGCCCGCATCACCATCCACAACTGCTGACGTACGAGGGTTCCCACTTCGTGGGTGTCGTCGTCGACGCGGTCGAGGACCTCCCCCACCGCCTGCTCGCTCAGCGCGGTCAGCGGCTGGTGGAGGGCTGCGTCGAGCAGGTCCTCACGCAGCTTGCCCTCGGCGCGGTCGATCACGCCGGCCCACAGGAACCGGCCGATCGTGTCGAGGAAGGCGCCACCGACGACGCAGGCGAGCAGCAGCCAGACGAGGGCGGCGGTGGTGTGTTCGGCCAGCCGGCCGGCGACGACCGTGCCGAGCGACTGACCCAGGGCGCCGACGCACAACGCGACGAGCGCGACGAGCGCGACCGGCGTGCGGACGCGACGCCAGTTCACCTGTCGTTCAGGCGAATTCAAGATGTCGGCGGGGGCTTTGGTGTGGTTCATGGCAATGTCCAACGCTAGGGGTGACCACCGACAACCGCCAACGAATTTTGGGGGCGGTGGGGTGCTGTGTACATGAGGGGCGGGGTGCTGCGTACATGACTCGCGAGCGCTGCGTACGCGGCTCGCGACCGGCGCCATCCGCGAGCCAGGCTCGCACCGTCCGCGAGCTGTGTACGCCACCTGTGGAGAGCCGGAACCGGACCGCCCGGAATCTGCCACGCTGCGGCGGATGAACCAGCCGTTCCTGTCGTACGCCGACGCGCGCGCCGCCGGGATCTCCCGACGCACTCTCCAGTCGCCGGCGTACACCCGGATCATGCGCGACTGTTACGTGCCGTCGACCCTCCCGTTGACCCACGACCTCGTCGTCCGCGCTGCGCTCCGGACGATCCCGGGTGCGGCCTTCGCTGTCGGGACAGTGCGGCGATGCTGTGGCGCGGGATCGCTCCCGCCCCCTGCGTCGCCCACGTCGGCGGGGTCGACGCCCGACGCTCGGTACGCGGTGAGGTGCGTTTCCGGCAGTACGCCGTCCAGCCGGAGCTGCGAACCCTGCGCGGGATCCCCGTCACCAGCCCGGCCCAGACGTTCCTCGATCTCGCCGACGGCCTGGAGTTCGTCGAGTTGCTGGTGCTCGGCGACTCGCTCATCCACCGCACCGACCTCACGGCCTCCGGGCTGCGTACGGCGGCCGCGCACTTCCACGGCCATCGCACGCAGTTCGCTCGGGAAGTTGCGGCGGCCTGCCGGGACGACGTCGAGTCGGCCAGAGAGACCAGGGCTCGACTCCTGATCATGAGTGCCGGTCTTCCCGAGCCGACCGCGAACCTCGTCGTCACACTTCCCGACAACCGCTGGCGCCGCATCGATCTCACCTACCCCCGATGGAAGCTGGGAATCGAGTACGACGGTCGGCATCACATCGAACGCGAGGAGCAGTGGGAGCGCGACATCCTGCGACGCGAGGAACTCGAAGCGCTCGGTTGGCGATTCGTGGTGCTCACGAACAACGATCTCTACCGAACACCGGCAACCACCCTTCGCCGGATCGTCGACGCGATCGAGCAACTCAGCGGCGTACGGCCGACGATCGCACCAGGATGGCTGCGGTACTTCCCCCAGGTGGGGCGGTGAGCCGTACGTACACAGCTCGCGGATGCCGCGTACGCCGCCCGCGATTCGCTTCGGTCGCGAGCGGTGCCCGCTCCATCCGCCACTCGTGTACGCAACGCCGGGCCGCGACCGTACGACCCGGAACCCAACGGAAACGCGACGAGCGGGCCGGACCCGAAGGTCCGACCCGCTCGGTGCAGGAGTGCGGCTAAGCCGCGGAACTCACTTGAGCTCGACGGTGGCGCCGGCGCCCTCGAGCTGCTCCTTGGCCTTCTCGGCCGCAGCCTTGTCGACCTTCTCCAGGACGGGCTTCGGAGCGCCGTCGACCAGGTCCTTGGCTTCCTTCAGACCCAGGGAGGTCAGCGCGCGGACCTCCTTGATGACGCCGATCTTCTTGTCGCCGGCCGAGACCAGGACGACGTCGAACTCGTCCTGCTCCTCGGCAGCGGCGTCGCCGCCACCCGCCGGGGCGCCGGCCGCGGCAACCGCAACCGGGGCAGCCGCGGTGACACCGAAGGTGTCCTCGAACTGCTTCACGAACTCGGAGAGCTCGATGAGGGTCATTTCCTTGAAGGCCTCAAGGAGCTCGTCGGTGCTGAGCTTCGCCATGATGGCTTCCTTTCGTTTCTTGCCGTGAGTGGCGTTTTCAGTGAAATCGAACCGAGCGGGTGCTCAGTTCTCGTCGCCACCCTCGGCGACGTCGGGGGTGCTGTCGGTGCTGGCACCAGCGGCCGGACCTTCGGTCTCGACCTTGGCGCGCAGCGCGTCGACCACGCGAGCGGTCTGCGACAGCGGGGCAGCAAAGAGGTAAACCGCCTTGCTGAGCGAGGCGTTCATCGCGCCGGCCAGCTTGGCCAGCAGAACCTCGCGGGACTCCAAGCTCGCGAGCTTGGTGATCTCCTCGGCCGAGAGCGACTTGCCGTCGAGCACGCCACCCTTGATCACGAGGAGCGGGTTCGCCTTGGCGAAGTCACGCAGCTTCTTGGCCGCCTCGACCGGGTCACCGGTGACGAAGGCGATGGCGGAAGGACCGACGAGCTGACCGTCGAAAGCCGTGACTCCGGCTTCGGCGGCGGCGCGCTCGGTGAGCGTGTTCTTCACCACGGCGTAGGTCGCGTGCTCACGCAGTTCGCTGCGCAGCTGGGTCAGCTGCGCCACGGTCAAACCGCGGTACTCCGTCAGCACGGCCGCACCCGACTCGCGGAACTTGCCCGCGAGCTCGGCGATGGCGGCGTTCTTGTCGAGCTTCGCCATGCGGACCTCCTTCGATCGTGGTTGCCAGTCGATCCGGTCCGACGAAAAGAGCCCCGGCGCAGATGCGCTCAGGGCTCGAAGATGTGCAGGGCACACGTACGGCTGAAGCTCACCTGCGCTGGTCGCCCGTTTCGGCGGGACCTTCGGGCATCTGCTCACGCACATGCCGACCGGCGGTCATTGGTTCTCCTATCGTAGGGGCGGGCGTACGTTCCGACCAAATCGAGCGGTCGTACGCCCGCACCCACCTCAGGAGGTCGGGTCCGGCTCGGCGCCGAGGTCGGTCGACATGTCCTCGACCTGGGACTTCGCCGGGGCAACGACCGCCGGCGCCGCGTTCCACTTCGCGTAGCGCATCGTCAGCACGTCGGGGCCGCTCGGGTCGGAGTCCAGCTTCGACAGCTCGGTGCCGTCCACGTTGTAGCGCGCGGGGCGCCCGTCGGCGGTCACCCAGGTGTCGATGTAGACCGTGGTGCCGACGTACTTCTTGCTGTCGCCGGCCATCTCCGACCGCATCTCCGCGGCGTCCTTCGGCGACAGCTTCAGCACCTTCTCGAACTGCTCGGTGAGCAGGTCGGTGTAGACGTTGCCGGCCACCGCGGAGCGGTAGTGCGCCTGCCCGCCCTCCGCGCCGACGAAGGTGGTGCGCTTCGCCTTCGCGATCGCGGTCGCCTGCAGGGTCGGCGACACCATCACCCCCATGGCCCCGAAGGCGTCCCCGCCCGGCAGCTGACTGTTCTGGCTGCTGCTGCCTGACGAGCCGTCCTGCGGCAACCGCATCCACGGGCCACGGCCTCGACCACCCAGCTTCATGTAGGTGACGTGGTCGACGATCCGCATCTCACCCTCGGGGTCCTTGATCGACAGATCCGTACGGGTCGGGTCGATCAGGTGGACGTCCATCGTGGTGGTGCCGTCGTCGAGGTTGCTGACGACCTCGTACGACCGCACGTCCGCGACCGCCTTCGTCAGGTCGGTGCTCAACTGCGCGCTCGACACCGTCGCGCCCGGGGTGGGCGCCACGGTGGTCGACGTCGTCGAGGTGGTGGTCGAGGTCGCTGCGGAGGGCGACGAAGACGTGGAGGACGTGGTCGTTGCGGCCACGGAGGTGGTGCCGGCCGAGGCCGCCGTGTCGGTGCCGCACGCCGCGAGCGGCAGCGACAGGGCACAGAGCAGGGCAAGGGTTGCGGTCGTACGCATGAATGGGTTCCCCGGGTGTTCGAAGTGACGGTGCGGGCACCCTCGGTGCACGCTGCACGGATCGTACGAACCGCGGGGCCGTCGTGCGGCCGCTTTCGCCGGATCGTGACCTGCGGCAACGCGAAACGGCCGCCCACCCCGTACGGGATGAGCGGCCGTTCGAGCCGGGAGGACTCAGGCCTGGTCGGCCTGGGCGTTCTCCTCGAGCATGTTGCGGGTGATGGAGGCGTCCAGCGGGATGCCGGGGCCCATCGTGGTCGACATGGTCGCCTTGGTGATGTAGCGGCCCTTCGCCGACGCCGGCTTCAGACGCAGGATCTCCTCCAGCGCCGCGGCGTAGTTCTCCACCAGCTTGGTCTCGTCGAACGAGGCCTTGCCGATGATGAAGTGCAGGTTGGAGTGCTTGTCGACACGGAACTCGATCTTGCCGCCCTTGATCTCGGTGACGGCCTTCGCGGTGTCCATGGTGACGGTGCCGGTCTTCGGGTTCGGCATCAGGCCGCGCGGACCGAGCACCTTACCGAGGCGACCGACCTTGCCCATCAGGTCCGGGGTGGCGACAACGGCGTCGAAGTCGGTCCAGCCGTCGGCAACCTTGGCGATCAGGTCGTCCGAGCCGACGTAGTCGGCGCCGGCGGCCTCGGCCGCAGCGGCCTTGTCACCGTTGGCGAAGACCAGCACGCGGGCGGTCTTACCGGTGCCGTTCGGCAGGTTGACGGTGCCACGGACCATCTGGTCGGCCTTGCGCGGGTCGACACCCAGGCGGAACGCGACCTCGACGGTCGAGTCGTACTTGGTGGTGGCCGACTCCTTGGCCAGACGCACGGCCTGCAGCGGGGCGTACAGGGTGCCGGCGTCGATCTTCTCCGCGGAGTTGCGGTAGTTCTTGCTGCGCATGAGGTTCTCCTCGAGTTGTTACTGAATGGGAGTTGTGGTTGTGCGGATCAGCGCGGACCCAACCACGGTGTTCCGCCACCGGCTGCCGCAGCAGCCGGCGGCGGAGACGATCACGGGGTCTCGATGCCCATCGAACGGGCGGTGCCCGCGATGATGCGCTCGGCCATCTCGATGTCGTTGGCGTTCAGGTCGGGCATCTTCTGCTCGGCGATGGAGCGGATCTGCTCGGCCGTCAGCTTGGCGACCTTGTTCTTGTGCGGCTCGCCGGAGCCCTTCGCCACGCCCGCAGCCTTCTTGATCAGCTCAGCGGCCGGCGGGGTCTTGGTGATGAAGGTGAACGAGCGGTCTTCGTAGACCGTGATCTCGACCGGGATGACGTTGCCACGCTGGCTCTCCGTCGCGGCGTTGTACGCCTTGACGAACTCCATGATGTTGACACCG
>JASLFY010000221.1 GCA_030150425.1 Yimella sp.
TTCAAGATTGACGGACAACCGTGTGGGCGGGGAGTACGTGTCCGCCAACTGTGTGGCGTGTCCGTTCGGGAATGGCGGACAAGCGGGGGAGCAGCTCAGCCAGGCAGTGCGAACACGTCGTCACCGACCGGCTCCACCAGCCCGTCGGCGATCAACCCGACCAGGCAGCGGTCGCGCTGGGTGTCGTCGGGCCAGACGGCGTCGATGATCGCCCGCTCGACCGGGTGGTGCGCCTCGCGCAGCACGGCGAGGATTTTCCCGCGCACCTGCCGGTCGGTGCCGGCCCACTTCTGGCCCGGCCGGGGCGGCCCGTCGTACGGCGGTGATCCGGCCGCGACCCACGCGCATTCGGAGCGGACCGGGCAGGCGGAGCAGGCCGGGTTCGCAGCGGTGCACAGCAGCGCGCCGAGCTCCATCACCGCGACGTTCCAGGTCGCGCATTCGGCGTCGTCGGCCGGCAACACCGAGGTCGCCAGCCGGGTCTCGGCGGCGGTCAGCGCGACCGCCGGCAGCGGTTCACCCGAGAACAGCCGGGCCTCGACCCGCCGGATGTTGGTGTCGACCACAGTGGCGCGGACGCCGTACGCGAACGCCGCGACGGCCGCGGCCGTGTACGAGCCGATGCCCGGAAGTGACTGCAGCACAACCGGATCCGACGGGACGACCCCGTCGTGGTCGTCCACGATCGCGGTGGCCGCGGCGTGCAACCGCAGCGCCCGGCGCGGATAACCGAGCCGACCCCAATGACGTACGGCCTCCCCGGGGGCGGCGGCCGCGAGGGCGGCGGGGGTGGGCCAGCGTCGCATCCAGTCGTGCCAGATCGGTTCGACCCGCGCGACCGGGGTCTGCTGCAGCATCACCTCGGACACCAGCACGCCCCACGCGGTGCGGTCGGGCCGACGCCAGGGCAGGTCGCGGTTGCTGCGGGCGTACCAGTCCAGGACCCGCTGATGGATCAGCGAGGTCACACGTAGCGCTCGAGGATGCTGCTCTCGGCCATGCGGGACAGACCCTCGCGGATCGCCCGGGCACGCAGTTCGCCGACACCGTCGACGGCCTGCAGGTCGTCGAAGTCGGCGGCGAGCAGGTTCTGCAGGGTGCCGAAGTGGTCGATCAGACGTTCCACGATGGCACCGGGCAGTCGCGGGATGCGGCTGAGCAGGCGGTAGCCGCGCGGGCTGATCGTGCTGTCCAGGAAGTCGCCGGTGCCGTTGAAGCCCATCGCGCGGCCGCCGGCGGCGAGGTCGAGCAGCTCGGCCGAGTTCAGTTCGCCGAGGTTGGCCAGGGCCTGCTCGACGGTGATCGGTTCGCGGGCCGCGTCGACGTAGTCGCGCACCACCAGTTCGCGGTCGTCGCTCAGACCGGTGACGAGCTCGTCCAACTGCAGCGCCATCAGGCGGCCGTCGACACCGAGTTCGACGACGTACGAAGCGATTTCGTCGGAGATGCGACGCACCATCTCCATCCGCTGCACCACGCTGGCGACGTCGCGGACGGTGACGAGGTCCTCGATCTCGAGGGCGCTGAGGGTGCCGGCGACCTCGTCGAGGCGGACCTTGTAGCGCTCCAGAGTCTGCAGCGCCTGGTTCGCGCGGGACAGGATCGCGGTGGAGTCCTCGATGACGTGGCGCAGGTGGCCGACGTACAGGGCGATGATGTGCATCGACTGGCTGACCGACAACACCGGGTAGCCGGTCTGCCGAGCGACCCGCTCGGCGGTGCGGTGGCGGGTGCCGGACTCGGTGGTCTCGATCGAGGCGTCCGGTACCAACTGCGTTGCGGCACGGACGATGCGGGTGACGTCCTTGTCGACGACGATCGCGCCGTCCATCTTGGCCAGCTCGCGCAGTCGGGTCGAGGTCACCTCGATGTCGAGCGGGAAGCCGCCGGTGCTGATCGACTCGACCAGCGGGTCGTTGCCCAGCACGATCAGTGCGCCGGTGCGGCCGCGCAGGATGCGTTCGAGCGCCTCACGCAGCATCGTTCCGGGAGCGACGTGGGCGAGGGTGTCCTGCAGGATGTCTTCGGGGGTGCGCTCCACCGGGCCAGCGTACGGGAAACCCCCGGTCGTTCCGGGCCACCGGGGGTGATCCGGCGGTGTCAGATCAAGCCGTCGCGCAGCGCGATCGCGGCCGCCTCCGCCCGTCGGGCAGCGCCCAGTTTGGCCAGGATGTTTGAGACGTGGACGCTGGCCGTCTTGGTGCTGATGAACAGGGTCGCGGCGATCTCGCCGTTGGTGCGGCCGTCGGCGACCAGGGCGAGGACCTCCCGCTCGCGGGGCGTCAGCGTCACGCCGTCCGCGGGCTTCGGCAGGACCGCCGCGGTCAGCCCGAGTTCACCGGCGATGACTCCCGCTTCCTGCTGGGTCGCGCGGGCGCGTTCGGTGGCGCCGGCCAGCACATGTGCGACGGCCGCCCGCTCCCGCGCGCGCATCGCGTCGTACCGCAGTTCGGCCTCGTCGAACAGGGCGACGACACCCGTCCACCGCTCGGGCAGGTCGGGGTCGTCGGGATGGCTGAACATCAGTTCCTCGGCGCGCGCCCGGGCCAGCCATGCACGCGATTCGAGACCGAGGGCGTCCTCCGAAACGGTGCCGATCGGCTGGGCTCCCGAGGCCCACCGGGCCAACCGGCGCAGCCGGCGGACCAGGGCGCGCTGGGTGCCGTTGGCGGCGGCCCAGTCGTGGGTGATGCGCTCGCGCCGGTAGGCGTTCTCGGCCTCGAGCTGACTGATGTTGAGCAGGGCGGTCATCGCGACCCCTTCGTGGTGGTGATTTCTGGACATCACCAACACTCGGCGTCTGAGGTAGGCGGCCACATCGGCCGACCACCTCATCCGGAGGCGCGCGCTGCCTCAGATTCCTCGCCGCGCGGCACCGGCCGCAGGTTCAACAGCCGTACGGCGGACGCGACGTCCGCCACCTCGCGTACGTCCATCCCGGCCGGCGCGGACTCCTCGCCCAGGGATCCCTTGGGCACCACGGCCCGGGTGAAACCGATCCGGGCGGCCTCGGCGAGGCGGCGCGGCACCCCGGCCACGACGCGTACGTCGCCGGCCAGGCCGACCTCGCCGATCGCGAGGGTGCCGGCCCGCCACGGCTTGTCGGCCGCGGAGCTCGCCATCGCCAGCGCGACCGCGAGGTCGGCGGCCGGCTCGGCCAGCCGGACGCCGCCGACGGTCGAGACGTAGCAGTCGAGCTGGCGGGTGGTGATCCCGCAGTGGCGGTCGAGAACGGCCAGGATCATCGCGGTACGCGAGTTGTCGACTCCGCTGGTGGTGCGCCGCGGCGACCCGCCCTGACCGGCCGGGGCGAGCAACGCCTGCACCTCGGTGACCAGCGGGCGACGCCCCTCCAGGGTGACCGTCACGCAGGTGCCGGGCGTCGGGTCGGCGGCGCGGGTGAGGAACAGCCCGCTCGGGTCGGGCAGCCCGACGATGCCGACGTCGGACAGGTCGAAGCAGCCCACCTCGTCGGTGGGGCCGTAGCGGTTCTTGACCGCCCGCACCATCCGCAGCCGGGAGTGGCGCTCGCCCTCGAACTGCACCACCACGTCGACGAGGTGTTCCAGCAACCGCGGGCCGGCGATCGAGCCGTCCTTGGTGACGTGGCCGACCAGCATCGTGGCGATGCCGCGCTCCTTGGCCACCTGGATGATGCTGGCCGCGACCTCGCGGATCTGACTGACGTTGCCGGGGGAGCCCTCGATGTCGGTGCTCGCCAGGGTCTGCACCGAGTCGATGACCAGCAGGCTCGGCTCGACCTTCTCGATCTGCGCCAGCACGGTCGCCAGGTCGGTCTCCGAGGCGAGGAAGAGGGTGTCGGCCAGCGCGCCGATCCGCTCTCCGCGCAACAGCACCTGCGCGGCGGACTCCTCACCGCTGACGTAGAGGACGGAGCGGTCGGTGCGCGCCGCGCGGGCGGCGACGTCGAGCAGCAGGGTCGACTTGCCGATGCCGGGCTCGCCGGCGACCAGGATGACCGCGCCGGGCACCAGCCCGCCGCCGAGCACCCGGTCGAACTCGCCGACCCCGGTCGGGGTGGCGGCGGCGAGGGTCGCGTCGACCTGCGCGATCGGCTGCGCGGGGCGCTCGACGACGCGGGCCGGTTGGGTGCGCGGCTTCACCGCTCCGGCCTCCACGACGGTGCCCCACGACTGGCATTCACCACACCGGCCGACCCACTTGATCGCGGTCCATCCGCACTCGGTGCACTTGTAGGCGGGGGTCTTCTTGCTGGCCATGCGCCGAACGTTATGCGACCGCACCGACAACCTCACGCCCAGCGCGCTCCCAGCTGGCTAGGCTCGATCGGGTGAACCTCGAGAAAGTGGTCTTCGGCTTCTTCGTGTTGCTGTCCGCGACCCTGAACTTCGGCTTCTTCCTGGGCGACATCGACAACCCCCACGTCCACAACGTCAATGAGCTCTTCGCCGCGATCGTGGTCAACTGCATCGCGACGATCCTGAAGTTCGGCGACCGCACCCAGGTCGGCGCGGTCCACCTCGCCACCAGCCTGGTGGCGTTGTTGCAGTTGGTCGGCGCGGCCACCGTGTGGGTGTGGGCCAAGGAGGTCTCCTCCCACGGCCTGAACGCGGAGGCGGTCTCCAGCGTGGTGTCGCTGTCGGGTGGTGCGCTGCTGGCCAACATCGTCTCGGTGGTGCTGCTCGTGGCCGAGACGGTGTCGTTCCGCCGCCGCTGAGACCCACCCGATGGTCAACCTCCTGCACCTGCTGAACCTGCGCACCCGCAAGGTGAAGCGGGCCCGTCGAGCGCCGGTGCCGATCCCGACCGGCCTGCCGACGACCGACGCGGTCTTCCTGCTGCTGCGCCGGATGCGCATGCCGTTCATCGTGCTGGTGGCGACGTTCAACTTCGCCACCCTCGGCATGACGCTGATGCCGGGCAAGGACGCGCAGGGTCACACGTACTACATGACCCCGTTCGACGCGTTCTACCAAATGATGATGACGGTCACGACCGTCGGATTCAGCGAGACGCCGTACTCGTTCAGCTACCCGCAGCGGATCTGGATGACGCTGGCGATCCTGATGCTGGTGCTCAGTTGGGCGTACGCCATCGGTGTGCTGTTCTCGATGATGCAGGACTCCGCGTTCCAGGAGGCCCTGGCGTCCCAGCGGTTCCGGCGTCGCGTCGCGACGCTGCGGGAGTCGTTCATGCTGGTCGTCGGCTACGGCGCCGCCGGCCAGGCCGTCGGAACCGAACTCGACCGTCGCAGAAGGCGATTCGTCGTCGTGGAGTCGTCGGCGCAGCGCGTCGAGATGGCGTGGACCGACGAGCTGACCGCCGACGTACCGGCCCTCGAGGCCGACGGAACCGTCCCGGCCGCGCTCGGCCTCGCGGGGCTGGG
>JASLFY010000271.1 GCA_030150425.1 Yimella sp.
ACCATCACCGCGAACGCGCTCAAGCACGCCGCCGCCAAGAAGCAGAACGGCTACGCGGTGAAGGGCCTGAAGGCCACCAAGAACGCCAAGGCCGTCTACCTGCACACCGACGGGACCGCCAGCTACGTCAACGCCGTCACCACCGAAGGTGTCGCCGCCGACCAGACCCCGAGCAAGCTGACCGTCTTCGTCGACTCCGGCAGCGGCAAGGTCGTCTCCTCCGACCAGCAGATCCAGGCCGGCACCGGCAAGGGCCTGTACGTCGGTTCCGTCTCGCTGCCGACCAGCGGCTCGAGCGGCGCCTTCCAGCTCAAGAACCCGACGAACGGCAACTACACCACCGACCTGAACCAGGCGACGTCCGGCAACGGCACCCAGTTCACCGACGCCGACGACGTGTGGGGCACCGGCACCACCAGCAGCCGGCAGAGCGCCGCGGTCGACGCGCAGTACGGCGCCGACGCCACGTTCAACTACTACAAGAACGTCCTCGGCCGCGCCGGCATCTGGAACAACGGCACCGGCGCCCGCAGCCGCGTGCACTACGGCAACAGCTACGTCAACGCGTTCTGGGACGGCACCCAGATGACGTACGGCGACGGCTCGGGCAACGCCAGCCCGCTCACCGAGCTCGACGTGGCCGCCCACGAGATGAGCCACGGCGTCACCGAGAACACCGCAAACCTGAACTACAGCGGCGACGCGGGCGGTCTGAACGAAGCCACCTCGGACATCTTCGGCACCGCCGTCGAGTGGAACGCCAACCTCGCCAGCGACACCCCGGACTACTACATGGGTGAGCTGATCGACATCAACGGCGACGGCACCCCGCTGCGCTACATGGACAAGCCGAGCAAGGACGGCGGATCGTACGACTGCTGGAGCTCGACCGTCGGCAACGCCGACCCGCACTACTCCTCGGGCCCGCTGAACCACTGGTACTACCTCGCCTCGGAGGGTTCGGGCGCCAAGACGATCAACGGCGTCTCGTACAACTCGCCCACCTGCAACGGCGCCCCGGCCGTCACCGGTGCGGGCCACACCAACATCGAGAAGGTCTGGTACCGCGCCCTGTCGACCAAGCTGACCAGCGGTTCGACGTACAAGAACGCCCGCGAGGCCGCGATCACCTCGGCGATCGAGCTGTACGGCGCCAACAGCACCACCTGCTCGGCGGTCGAGAAGGCGTTCGACGCGATCGCGGTGCCGAAGGGCAGCGCCGCCTGCACCGGCGGCACCACCCCGCCGCCCACCGGCGGTGAGCTGGTGACCAACGGCAGCTTCGAGTCCGGCACCACCGGTTGGGCCGGCACCTCCGGCCCGATCACCAACAACTCCGGCCAGGCCGCCCACGGCGGCAGCTGGAAGATGTGGCTCGGCGGCAACGGCACCACCGCCAACGAGTACGAGCAGCAGTCGATCAGCATCCCGTCGACCGCCACCTCGGCCACGCTGACCTACTACGTCCACATCGACACCGCCGAGACCGGGTCGACCGCGTACGACAAGTCGACCGTGACCGTCACCCCGAGCGGTGGCAGCGCGACCACCGTCGCGTCGTACTCGAACGTGAACAAGGCCAGCGGCTACCAGAAGGTCACCGTGAACCTGCTGTCGTTCAAGGGCAAGACCGTGACGCTGAAGTTCGCCGGCACCGAGGACTCCTCGCTGCAGACCAGCTTCGTCTACGACGACGTCTCCGTGATCGCCGGCTGACGTCAACGTCCGTCGGTTGAGGCGGCCCGGGAGTGAGACGGAACACTCCCGGGCCGCTTCGCCGTCGGTGCAACCTCGAGCCCGCTGCCGCGTCCGTCATGATGTGGTTGCACCCTCGAAAGGACTTCTGATGCGCACCCGTTCCGCCCTGACCATCGCGTTGGCGGCGCTGCTGCTGGCCGGCTGCGGCACCGCGACCGACTCCAACGGTGCGGACGGTGGCGCTCCGGCGACGAGCGCTCCGACCAGTGCGCCGAGCGTGCCGACGGCGACCGACCCGAAGATGACCGCGTCACCGCCGGCGATGGACCCGACCAAGACCACCCTCGCGCCGGTGCCGAGCGGCCTGAAGACTCCGCCCAACGCCACCGTGCCCGACCTGACCTGCCCGGCCGGCACCGTGGTGCTCTACCCGGACAACGGGGTCACCTGTGCGCAGGCGTTCGCGCTCTACACCAAGTGGCAGGGCACCGGCCGCAACCCGTGGACCGACCCCGACGGCACGCTGTGCGTGTCGTACCAGTCCAGCACCACCGCCGGGTCGTGCACCAAGAACGGCAAGGTGCAGTTCCTGGTCAGCCAGCCGAGCTAGCCGCCTCGTCCAGC
This sequence comes from Yimella sp., assembly GCA_030150425.1. Classification (GTDB taxonomy): domain Bacteria; phylum Actinomycetota; class Actinomycetes; order Actinomycetales; family Dermatophilaceae; genus Yimella. The sequence goes on from JASLFY010000271.1 coordinate 2,323, forward strand.
ACGGCCGGCTGGTCGGGCACGTGGGCGAGCTTGCTGGGCCACCAGATCCGCGATCCGAGGTCGAGATTGAGCGCGGTGACCAGCACCGCCCGCACGATCACGGTGTCGAGCAGGACCCCGAGCGCCACCGCGAAGCCGATCTCGACGAACGCGACCAGCGGCAGCGTCGCCAGCACCCCGAAGGTCGCGGCCAGCACGAGCCCCGCCGAGGTGATCACCCCGCCCGTGGCCGACAACGCGATCAGCGCTGCCGGTCGGGTGCCCTTGGTCTGGGCCTCCTCCCGGACCCGGGACATCAGGAAGATGTTGTAGTCGATGCCGAGCGCGACCAGGAAGACGAAGACGAACAGCGGCAGTGACGGGTCGGAGCCACCGAAGCCGAAGACGTAGCTGAACACCAGCGACGACAGACCGAGCGCCGCCGCCATCGACAGCACCACGGTCAGGATCAGCATCACCGGAGCGGCGATCGCCCGCAGCAGCACCATCAGGACCAGCATCACGACCAACAGGGTCAACGGGATGATCACCCGGTTGTCCCGGTTGGAGGCGTCAAGGACGTCCTTCTGGATCGCCGACGACCCACCGACCTTGGCGTCGGCGCCGGCGACGCCGTGGACCGCCGTACGCAGTGCCGCGACCTGGTCGTACGACGCCTGGTCGAGCGGGTCGCCGCGCAGCGACCCGATCAACAGGGCCTTGTCACCCTTGACCACCGGCGGTCCCTCCAGCACCACCCCGGCG
>JASLFY010000309.1 GCA_030150425.1 Yimella sp.
CAGGCCGTCCTTCCATGCCTTCGCGGCCAGCTGGTGGCTGCGCGCCGAGAACTCATCCTGCTGCTCGCGGGTGAACTCCTGGTCGCCCGTGTTGGCCGCCTCGGTCAGATTGCCCATCGCCTGGTCGGTCAGCACGTCCCAGAGGCCGTCGTAGGCCATGTGGTCGCGCATGGTGACGTCGCCGTACTTGAAACCCTCGCGGCTCTTGCCCAGCAGGTGGGGAGCCTGGCTCATCGACTCCTGGCCACCGGCGACGACGGTGTCGTATTCGCCGGCGCGGATCAGCTGCGCGGCCAGGGCGATGGCGTCGACACCGGACAGGCAGACCTTGTTGATGGTCAGCGCCGGGACGGTCATCGGGATGCCGCCCTTGACCGCCGCCTGGCGGGCCGGGATCTGACCGGCGCCCGCGGTGAGGACCTGGCCCATGATCACGTAGTCGACGTCGTCGCCGGACACGCCGGCCTTCTCCAGCGCACCCTTGATCGCCAGACCGCCCAGGTCGGTGCCCGAGAAGTCCTTGAGCGAGCCGAGCAGGCGGCCCATCGGGGTGCGCGCACCGGCCACCAGGACCGGGGTGAGCGCGTCGTTGTCAGCCATTGAGTGTCCTCCAGCATCGCGGAAATGTGAGCTGGGTCCCAGCCTAGTCTTGAGCCATGACAGCCGTTCCCACCCACCTGTTCGAAGCCCTCGGCCACGTCGGCATCGCGGTCGCCGACCTCGACGCCGCGATCGCGTTCTACCGCGACACGTACGGCATGACGCTCGCCCACGAGGAGACCAACCCCGAGCAGGGCGTCCGCGAGGCGATGATGACGGTCGGCGACCCGGCCGCTCCGCACGCCCACATCCAGCTGCTCGCCCCGCTGACCCCGGACTCCTCGATCGGCAGGTTCCTGGACCGCTCGGGCCCCGGCATCCAGCAGATGGCCTACCGGGTCGCGGACGTCGACGCGGTGTCGGCGACGCTGCGCGAGCGCGGCCTGCGGTTGCTGTACGACGAGCCGCGCCGCGGCACGGCGGGCAGCCGAATCAACTTCATCCACCCCAAGGACGCCGGCGGCGTGTTGGTAGAACTGGTCGAACCGGCCTGAGCCGCAACGGGGTTCAGCGCCAGGACCCCAGAGGGGGCCGGCGGTCGCGGGCCGTCCAGCACGGCGTGTGCCAGTGCCGACGGTCCGAGACGTCACCCAGGCCCTCCGCGGGCCATGCGACGACGTGCGGCTCCCCGAGGTCACCTGCTGCTGACACCCGGGACAGACGTACGTCCGCCCCGCGGTGTTGGCGCGCACGGACCGTACGTTCCAGCGTTGCCCGGCGTAGGACTCCACCCGCTGCCCCACGTCGAGCAACCGCGAGAGGTCCCGCGGTGGCTGCGCCGGCGTACGGCGGGGTCGGCGGGGCACGTCAGTCCTGCGTGAACGACCGGTCGCTGGCGACGTGGTCGAGCAGCAGCGGCGACGGGGCGAGGCCCGGCTCCGGGGTCTCCTCGTACAGCGCGCCGATCCCGGCCAGCGTCTCCTCGACACCGATCTGGTCGATGTAGGCGAACGGACCCTGCGGGTAGCCGCACCCGGCGGTCATCGCGGTGTCGATGTCGGCGACGGTGGCGTAGCCCGAGTCGAGCATCTTGACCGCGTCGTTGAGGTGCGGCAGCAACAGCGCGTCGACGATCCGGCCGGCGCGGTCGCGGGCCGACAACGTACGCAGCCCGGCGGCGCGCAGCGTCGCGTGCACCTTCGCCACGGCCGCGTCGTCGGAGTGCAACGCGCGGACGACCTCGACCACCTGGCCGGCCTTCGTCGCGCCGTGGACCTCGATCTCGACGATCTCGACCGCGTCGTCCAGGTCGACGCTGGCGGCGTAGCGGGAGTACGGGTCGGTGGTCACGACGACGCTCGAACCGTCGAGCTCGCGCATCAACGGGGTGATCCAGGAGGCGCCGGCGGCCTCCGCGGCATCGCTCGGCTCACCGAGCGCCACGACCACCATGTCGGCGTCGGTCAGGTTCGGCTCGTCGCCCGAGCCGTAGCGCGTCGCGCCCGGCAGCGTCTGGGCGATGGCGTCGGCGTACGGACCCTCACCCAGCAGCGCGAGCCGCTGCGCACCCGCACCGAAGTCCTGCTCGGCGGGAGCGTCCACGACGGCACCCGAGCCCGGCTTCTCGTACCGGTAGAAACCGTGGCCGGTCTTGCGACCGAGGCGGCCGGCGGCGACCATCTGCTCCAGCAGCGCCGGCGGCGCGGCGGCGGGGTCCTTGGTCGCGGCGTAGAGCACGTCGCAGACCTCCTTGACGACGTCCAGACCGATCAGGTCGGACAGCGTCAGCGGGCCCATCGGGAAACCGATGCCCATCCGGCCGGCGTCGTCGAGGTCCTCGCGGCTGACGTGACCGGTCTCGTACGTGCGGATGGCGCGGGCGAGGTAGGTGATCAGCAGCGCGTTGGCGACGAACCCGGCGCGGTCCCGGACCACGACGGGCTTCTTGCCGAGCTTCAGGGCGAGGTCACGGACGGCCTCGACGAGGGTCTCGTCGACCAGCAGCGTGGTGATCACCTCGACCAGCGCCAGGATCGGCGCCGGGTTGAAGAAGTGCATCCCGATGACGCGCTCGGGGTGCTTGGTCGCGGCGGCGATCGCGGTGATCGACAGGCTGGAGGTGTTGGTGGCGAGCACGCAGTCCGGGCGGACGATGTCGTCGAGCTGTCCGAAGATCGAGGTCTTGATCTCCATCCGCTCCGGGACGGCCTCGATCACCAGGTCGACGTCCTTCAGGTCGGCGAGCGCCGCGGTGAAGGTGGCCCGCGCGACGATCTCGTCGCGCTGCGCCTGCTCCAGGCGCCCCTTGGCGACCTGGCGGTCCAGCGATCCGGTCAGGAAGCCGCGGCCGCGCTCGGCCAGCTCCGGGCTGCCGTCGACAGCGACCACCGCAATCCCGGCCCGGACGAACACTTCGACGATCCCCGCACCCATGGTGCCGAGCCCGATCACACCGACTGACTTGATCTCACGCGTCATGGCGGCAGTCTCCCAGACCGGTGCGCGCCATTAGGCTGCCACCCGTGCGAGTAGTGATTGCCCGGTGCAGTGTCGACTACGGCGGACGCCTGACGGCGCACCTGCCGGAGGCCAAGCGGCTGTTGATGGTGAAGGCCGACGGGTCGGTGCTGGTCCACAGCGACGGCGGGTCCTACAAGCCGCTGAACTGGATGACTCCCCCGTGCAGCCTCACCGAGCTCGAACCCGACGGCGACGAACGCGCCGAGGGTGTCGAGGCGGTCTGGTTCGTCCAGCACGCCAAGTCCGAGGACAACCTGCGGGTGCGGATCTACGAGATCGAGCACGACAGCGCCCACGACCTCGGGGTCGATCCCGGCCTGGTCAAGGACGGCGTCGAGGCGCAGTTGCAGGCGCTGTTGGCCGAACACATCACCACGCTCGGCGACGGCTATTCGCTGATCCGCCGCGAGTACATGACCGCGATCGGCCCGGTCGACATCATGTGCCGTGATGCCGACGGCCAGACGGTCGCGGTGGAGATCAAACGCCGCGGCGACATCGACGGCGTCGAGCAGCTCACCCGCTACCTCGAACTCCTCAACCGCGACCCGGTGCTCGCCCCGGTGCAGGGCGTCTTCGCCGCCCAGCTGATCAAGCCGCAGGCCCGCACACTCGCCACCGACCGCGGAATCCGTTGCGTCACACTCGATTACGAAGCCCTCAAGGGCATCGACGACGCGGAGTCGCGGCTCTTCTGATGGCCGAGACCCAGCTGGCGCAGCAGCGTGGCGGCGCCGTCGCCGCTCCGAACGCACTGGCCGCGCAGGCCGGTCTGGACCTGCTGCACCTCGGCGGCACCGCCGTCGACGCCGCGATCGCGGCGATGCTGGTCACGTACGTCACCGAGCCGGGCATCGTGTCGGCGCCGAGCAGCGCGTACGTCAACGTCTGGCCCGCCGACGACTCCCCGATCGTGGTCGACGGCAACTGCGAGATGCCCGGGCGCGGGTTGCCCGCCGAGCGGTTCGGCCAGGGGCTGCGGCGGATCGATCTCGCGTACGGCGGCGGCATCACGATCTACGGCGGCGCAGGGTCGGTCGCGACACCCGGGTCGTTCAAGGCGTTCGAGCAGGCCCACCGACTGCACGGCCGAGCGCCCTGGGCCGACGTGGCGGCGCCCGCGATCGACGTCGCCCGCGGCGGCTTCCGGCTGGGAGCGGCAGCGGCGAGCTACTTCGCGATCACCGGCGAGGCGCTGTTCTCCTTCGACCCGTACACCCGCGCGGCCCACTTCGTCGACGACCAGCCGGTCACCGTCGGCGCCCGGATGACCAACGAGCCACTCGCGGACGTGTTGGAATCCCTTGTCGCAGAGGGATTCTCGTTGTTCTACGGCGGCGACCTCGGACGACGCATCGCCGACCACGTACAGGCCGAGGGTGGGTTGCTCACCCTCGCCGACCTGGCGGCGTACGAAGCCACCGTCCGCCCCGCGACCCTGGACCGGGTCGGCGACTGGAACCTCGCGACCAATCCGCCGCCGTCGATCGGCGGGCCGGTGCTGGCCACCATGCTGCGACTGCTGCAGCGCCGCGGGCGCAACGCCGACGACATCCTGGCCATCCAGCGCGAGGTGCTGACCTACCGCGCCGCCCACCTGGACGCCGCCCCCGACCTGGAGATCGCCGGGCGCGAGCTGCTGCGCGCCCTCGACGCCAACGAGATGACCAGCCTGCCCACCTCGCAGGACACCGCCCACGTCAGTGCGGTCGACAGCAACGGCACCGCGTGCGCACTGACCTCCTCGGCGGGGTACAGCTCCGGGGTCACCGTTCCCGGCACCGGCCTGGTGTTGAACAACTGCCTCGGCGAGCCCGAACTGAACCGGCGCGGGCTGCACGCCGTCGCGCCGGGCACCCGGCTCGCCTCCAACATGTCGCCGACCACCGGCCGCCGCGACGACGGGAGCGTTCTGGCGATCGGCTCCCCCGGCGCCGACCGGATCACGACCGCGCTGATGCAGGTGCTCGCCGCGCACTGCCTCGGCGACGTGCCGCTGGCCGACGCGATCAACGCCCCACGCGGCCACATCGCGGTCGACTTCGACACCCGCGCGGTCACCGCCGAGTCCGAACCCGACGACGAACTCGAAGCAGCCGCACAGCGATTGGGCGTCCCGTACGTCCGCCACGACCCCGTCGCGATGTACTTCGGCGGGGTCGGGGCGGCCGCGCGGGACGCCGACGGTGAGCTGCGCGCCGCCGCCGATCCACGGCGGGCTTCGGCGACGGCGGTGGGTTAGACGATCAGCCGCGGGCGGCCCGCTGCTCCCGGATGAACCCCTGGTACCAGTGGAAGCTGTCCTTCGGCGTGCGGACGAGGGTGTCGTAGTCGACGTGGACGAGCCCGAACCGCTTCTCGTAGCCGTACGCCCACTCGAAGTTGTCCATCAACGTCCAGCAGTAGTAGCCGCGGACGTCGGTGCCCTCCTCGATCGCCTGCGCGACCGCGCCGAGGTGGTCCTCGATGTAGCGGATGCGCTCCGGGTCGACGACCCGGCCGTCCTCGTTCACGTGGTCGTCGACCGCGCGGCCGTTCTCGGTGATCAGGATCGGCGGCAGCGTCGGGTAGGTCTCGCGCAGCCACCCGAGCAGACGACGCAACCCGTCGGCGTCGACCGGCCAGCCCATCTGTGTCAGTTCGGTGCCGGGGGCGATGACGTCGGCGCAGCCGAGGTCATCGGCCGTACGCAGCGCCGGGTTCGGCTCGCGGTGGTCGACGGCCTGCACGTTGCTCGGGAAGTAGTAGTTCACGCCGAGGAAGTCCAGCGGGGCGCCGATCAGCGCAAGGTCGCCGGACCGGCGGAACGACAGGTCGCTCACGCCGGCGTAGAGCCGTTCGAAGCCGCTCGGATAGGCGCCGCCCAGCACCGGGTC
>JASLFY010000311.1 GCA_030150425.1 Yimella sp.
TGGACACCGGCGCCACCCACAGGGCGATCGGCTGCATCTCAGAACCACTCCTCAAGGCGGTCGAGAGCGGTCCAGAAACCCTCGCCGTCGTTGACGTGGCCCTGCCAGATCTCCGGGATGAACGCGACGCCCGGGGCGAGACGGTCCAACTGTTCGGCAGTCGTCGGCCAGTCGATCTCGCCGTCGCCGATCTGCGGGCCCTCGCCGTCGACCCCTTCGGCGTCGACGATGTGCAGGTGGTCCGACAGCGGCGCCAACCGCTCGACGTACTCGCTGAACGGGCGCCGGGTGAAGTTCGCGGCGAGCTTGGAGTGCGACAGGTCGAGGGTGAGGCGCCGGCCGTACTGCTCGCAGAACGCGACGGTGTCGTCCAGCCCCATGAACAGGTTGTGGTGCTGCTGCCCACCCATCAACCACGGGTACGGCGGCAAAGTCTGCGCCGTCAGGCGTACGTCGGTCTCGTCGATGCGTTCGAGCGCCTGTGCGATCCGCGCGTACTTGGCCGGCCGGTCCTCCGCGGGCACGAACGCGTCGGCGGTGAAGCCGCCCATCGTGCAGATGACGACCGGAGGCTGGTCGGTGTCGAACCAGCGGCCGAGGTCGCGGGTGATCTCGACGACGCGTTGCACCTCGCGGATCGACCGCTCCCAGATCGCGTCGTCGGCGCTCGCCAGATCGATGATGAAGTCGCCGGCGTAGAGGTCCGGGCAGTGCACGGTGTGGAACATCCCGGGGAAGCGTCCACCCAGGGCCGTCGCGATCGCGTCGGCGTCCATCTCGACGTCCTTGTAGGACAGGTGGAACTCGAGGAACTCGGGGTTGGTGTCGGCAACCAGCCGCCGCGCGTCGTGGTAGCGCACAGGCAGTCCCCACGGTCGGCGGAAGGCGTACGGCCGTCCCTGCGACACCGTGTCGGACAGGTCGGTGGGGTAGAAGAAGTCGCCCGCCTCGACCGTACGGCGGACCTGTCGACCGACGAGCTGGTCGAGGTGGTTCGGCTGCAAACCGCGACCGGGCGCCTTGACCGTGACGGCGTCGCGGGTGACCGGCTCGCCGACCTCGAGCCGCCGGGTCGCCACCAGGGACTTGGCCAGGTTGGCCCGGTTCATCAGCTCGCCCGTGGAGACCACGCGGGCGTCGGCGCTGCCCAAGGCCGCCTCGGTTTCTCGGATGCGGGAGACCATCTCGGCGAACTCGTCCGGCAGCAGCGAGACCTGGTGGTCGTTCCCCTCGAGCGACTTGTCGACGGTGAAGTGCTTCTCGACGATCTGCGCGCCGCGGGCGACGGCCGCGATCGGAACGTGGAAACCGCGCTCGTGGCCGGAGTAGCCGACGGGGCAGTCACCGATCTGCGCCAACCGGTCCATGTAGCGCAGGTTGACGTCCTTGAACGGCGCCGGATAGGTCGACTGGCACTGCAAAAGAGCGAACTGCGCCCCGGCCCGGCGCAACACGTCGACGCTCGCGCTGATCTCGTCCTCGGTCGACATGCCGGTCGAGACCAGCAGCGGCAGGTGTTCGGCGGCGCAGGCCCGCAGCAGGGTGTGGTTGGTCAGGTCGGCGCTGGCGATCTTCAGCGCCGGCACTCCGTAGTCGGCCAGCACCCGCAGCGACGGCTCGTCCCACGGAGTGCAGAAGGCGTCGATGTCGACCGCCTTGCAATGGTCGAGGCACTCGATCATCTGCTCGGGGGAGAGGGAGTACTTCGCGAGCAGGTTCATCGTGTACTGCGGACCGAGGTCCTCCCCGGCGCTGCTGCGCACGTCGCCCTGGCGGTAGAGCGTGGCGAGGTCGCGCAACTGGAACTTCACCGCGTCGGCACCGGCCGCCTTGGCCAGGTCGACCAGTCGCTTGGCCAGGTCCACGTCGCCCTGGTGGTTGTTGCCGATCTCGGCGATGACCAGGGCCGGGTGGCCCTCGCCGACCGTGTGGCGGCCGATGACCAGTTCGCCGGCGGCGGGGCGCGCCACCGCCTCCAGCCGGCCGCGCTCGTCGACGAGCGGGATCACCCGGACGCCGGGGCGGAACGACGCGGTGATCGTGGCGGCGTCGGAGCCGTACGCGACCCGTACGCAGTCCGGGTTCGCCGCGGACTGCACCGCGGTCGACAGGTCGATCGACGCGCGGCTGGTCACCCAGCGGCGGAAGTCGCCGTCGGTGAACGAGCCGGTGAGAGTTCCGAGACGGTCGACGCAGAACACGACGCCGCACTTGTTCTCGCCGATCTTGTTCAGCGCGGTGAGGATGCTGTCGTCGCCGAAGACCGCGAATGGGCTGACCCGTCGATCAATCGTCGTCATCGTGGTTCCGGACCCCTGTTCCAGACAATTGGCGCCCCTGCGCCGATCCGGATCGAGTATAGGTAGGTGAACTGCCCCGTTCACCCGCTTCCCCCGCTTCGGGTGGGCCGATCGCGAGGAGCCCGAGGATGCTCAATGTCCGCAAGAAGCGCTTCCTGCGCCGCATGGCCGGCTATGCCACCAATCCTGTTGCGGTGCAGTGGCGCACGCTGCGCGGGCGGGAGCAGTCGTACGACGTGCACGGGCTACCCCTGACCCTCCCGCCGGACCACAACCTGCCGTTCTACCAACGGCGCGATCCCACGTACGACGATTACGCGATCGACCTGCTGGCCGCCCTCACCGCTGACGGGCGGCGGCTCAGTGTGGTCGACATCGGGGCGAACGTCGGCGACACCGCGCTCGCGGTGCTGGCGGCCGCCCCCGACTCCCGGGTC
>JASLFY010000333.1 GCA_030150425.1 Yimella sp.
GTCGTAGTCGTCGTCCGACTCGTCGGCCATGCCGTCATCGTCGTCATCGTCACCGAACTCGATGTCGTCGATGAACGACTCGTCGTTCTCGACCTCCTCGAACTCGGCGCGGCGACGGGCGCGCAGCCAGAGCACCATGAAGATCGCGGCGAAGACCGCCAGCACGCCCAGCGCGCAGAGCAGTCCGCCGAAGATGCTGAACAGCAGTCGGGAGGCGGAGGTGGCGGGGGTGCCGCCCTTGTCGTCGTTGTCGAACGATGGGGCCATCCCGTTGCCCCAGCCGGCGCCGGCGACGCCGGCCAGCACGGAGAGCACGACAGCGGCCACCCAGTAACCAGCGGTTGCCATCCGGTTGCCGATCATGGCGCCCCTTTCCTCTCGACTGACGCTGCCGAACGATACCGGTCGCTCAGCAGCGGCCGATCAGTACCAGTTGGTGGCGACGGAGTGGGCCCAGGCGCCGCACGGCGAACCGTACGAGGCCTTGATGTAACCCAGGCCCCAGCGGATCTGGGTCGCCGGGTTGGTGCGCCAGTCGGCGCCGGCGGTGGCCATCTTGCTGCCCGGCAAGGACTGCGGAATGCCGTAGGCACCGGACGACCCGTTGGTCGCCCCGACACGCCAGCCCGACTCCTTGTTCCAGAGATTGTTCAAGCAGCCGAACTGCCCGGCGCCCCAACCGTACGACGACAACATCGACATCGCGATCGAGCGCGGGTCGCCGCTGTAGATCGGCGCCGGGTTGGCCACCTGCTTCGGCGCGGTCGGCGCCTCCGACTGGGCCGCGGCGTGCTTGCCGGTGGTCGCGGTGGCCGGCACCGGCTGGGCGTAGGGCTTCGCGCTGGTCGCCAGCGACAGTCGCTTGAGCGCGTTGGCGTTCGTCGCCCTCGCCCGCAATGCGGAGGCCACCTGCTGCGCGGAGACGCGCTGCTGGGAACGGCTGGCGGTCTGCTCGGACCGCTGCGCGATCGCCTGGCGCATCGCGTCGGGGGTCGCCTTGACGCTCGGCGCGTAGGCCACGTCGGGCGCGTCGCTGACCCGCAGCGAGGCGGAGGCGAGGGTGCCGGCGCTGGCACCGTCGGTCAGCGCGGACAGCGCCGCCGCACCCGTCGCGACAGCGACGGTGGCGATGGCCGCAGGGCGGTTGGACCGGCGGGGGGCGTAGTGACGACCACGACGACGAGACATGTGTTCCTTCCGGGGAAAGTGATCCCGGTAACACCGCTGTCGACGCCGTTACCTGTTCGAGACCTCGGAGCAGCATGCCGTATGCCTCCACGTCGTCCAAATCCACCCCTCGGGTGATGTGGAGAACGGGCCGCGGGGCCGGCCCCTGTGGACCGGCCTCGCGGGCCTTCGAAGGACCGGTTCGGCCCGGTTCCTCCGTGTGATTCAGCGCACGTCGGCGCAGGTCAGCCCAGCTCCCCGCCCTCCAGCAGGTCGGTGACCAGAGCGGCGATCGGGCTGCGCTCGCTGCGGGTCAACGTCACGTGACCGAACAGCGGGTGACCCTTCAACTTCTCGATCACCGCGGCGATGCCGTCGTGTCGCCCGACCCGCAGGTTGTCCCGCTGGGCCACGTCGTGGGTGAGCACGACCCGCGAGTTCTGGCCGATGCGGGACAGCACGGTCAGCAGCACGTTGCGCTCCAGCGACTGCGCCTCGTCGACGATCACAAAGGCGTCGTGCAACGAGCGACCGCGGATGTGGGTGAGCGGCAAGACCTCGAGCAGTTCGCGGTCCATCACCTCCTCGACCACCTCGCGGGAGACGACCGCGCTGAGGGTGTCGAACACCGCCTGGGCCCAGGGGCCCATCTTCTCGTTCTCCGACCCGGGCAGGTAACCGAGCTCCTGGCCGCCGACGGCGTACAGCGGTCGGAAGACGATCACCTTGCGGTGCTGCCGGCGCTCCATCACCGCCTCCAGGCCCGCGCACAGCGCGAGCGCCGACTTACCGGTGCCGGCGCGGCCGCCGAGGCTGACGATGCCCACGTCGGGGTCGAGCAGCATGTCGAGCGCGATCCGCTGTTCGGCCGACCGGCCGTGCAGCCCGAAGGCGTCCCGGTCGCCGCGCACCAGCCGTACGCTCTTGTCCGGCATCACCCGACCGAGCGCGCTTCCCCGCGGCCCGAGCAGGACGACTCCGGTGTTGCACGGTAGTTCCGCCGCGACGCTGTGTTCCAGCCGGTTCTCGTCGTAGAGGCTGTCCATCTCCTCGGCGGTGACGTCGAGTTCGGTGGTGCCGGTCCACCCGCTGTCGACGGCGAGCTCCGCGCGGTACTCCTCGGCCCGCAGACCGACCGAGGACGCCTTGACCCGCATCGGCAGGTCCTTGCTGACGACGGTGACCGCGTGGCCCTCGTCCGAGAGGTTCTTCGCGACGGCGAGGATCCGCGAGTCGTTGTCGCCCAACCGGTAACCGGCCGGGAGCACCTCGGGGTTGATGTGGTTCAGCTCGACCCGGAGGGTGCCGCCGTCACCGATCGGGACCGGACGGTCGAGGCCGCCGTGTTCGACCCGGAGGTCGTCCAGCAGACGCAACGCCTGCCGGGCGAAGTACCCCAGTTCCGGGTGGTGTCTCTTGGCTTCCAGCTCGGTGACCACGACCACCGGGAGCACGACTTCGTGCTCGGCGAATCGGGTCATTGCGCGTGGATCGGACAACAGGACGGAGGTGTCGATCACGTAAGTACGCGAACTGTCCTGGTCAGCGGTCATGCCCACTCCTCTTGCCACGCGAACGAAAGCCGTCGCGGTGGCTACTCGCGGATGGTGTGCCGGTGCCGGTCCCACTGACGGGCCGGTGCCGGCCCGCCTTCCGCAGCTCCGAGTCGCTGCATCTAGTGGGCCCTCCCGAACGTCGCACGGGATGTGCGGCGTCGCTTCGGACAGTACGACCGGAAGTGGTCGATGAGGGGGACAAACGCCGCCGACACGAGATTCTTTTACCCGAAGTTCACGCGGTGGTCGGGAAGGCCTCCGACGGGCCCGTCACTTGCCCATCCGGCGACTGCGCAGGGCGTAGTCGCGCAGCGCGCGCAGGAAGTCGACGCGGCGGAAGTCGGGCCAGTACGCCTCGCAGAAGTAGAACTCCGAGTACGCGCTCTGCCACAGCAGGAAACCGCCGAGGCGCTGCTCCCCCGAGGTGCGGATCACCAGGTCGGGGTCGGGCTGGCCCTTGGTGTAGAGGTGTTCGGCGATGTGCTCAACGTCGATGATCTCGGCGAGCTGCTCGATGGAGGTGCCGTCGGCGGCGTGGGCGCGCAGCAGCGAACGTACGGCCTCGGCGATCTCCTGGCGTCCGCCGTAACCGACCGCGATGTTGACGATCAGTCCCTCGACCTCGCGGGTCTGCTCGGCCGCCTCGCGCAGCACCTCCGCGGTGTGTTCCGGCAGCATCGACAGCGCACCGACCGGGTTGATCCGCCAACGCTGCCGCGAGGCGAGTTCGGCGACGACGCCCTCGATGATCGCCAGCAGCGGGGTGAGCTCCTTCGCCGGTCGGGCGAGGTTGTCGGTCGACAGCAGCCACAGCGTGACGACCTCGACACCGACCTCCTCGCACCACCCGAGGAACGGCTCGATGTTGTCGGCGCCCGCCTGGTGGCCGGCCGCGGTGTCGGCGCCGTGGGCCTTGGCCCAGCGCCGGTTCCCGTCGAGCATCACGCCGACGTGGCGGGGCAGGTTGTCCTTGGGCAGGGACCGCGCGAGGTGTCGTTCGTACGCGCCGTAGAGCAGGCTGCTCGGTGTGCCCATCGCGTCGCGGATCCTTTGTCGTCGTACGGCTGCGTCCGCACCCACGATAGGCCCCGGCGCCGCGGTGCTCGCGGACGGACCGCGACGCGCCGGTAGCGAGCGCACACCTACCCTTGGCGCATGAAGGATGCGAGCGGTCCGATCGAGCGGGCCCACGACGACGCGGCGGCGCTGCTGTCGCGGATGAAGCCGAAGCTGCGGGGTTGGCTGCACACCGGAATGTTCCCGACGGCGATGGTCGCCGGGCTCGTCCTGGTGATGGTCGCCCCCACCCTGCGCGGCCGGGTCGGCGGGTTCGTCTTCACGCTCAGCGCCGGACTGCTGTTCGGCATCTCGGCGGTCTACCACCGCGGCCACTGGTCACCGCGGATCGAGGGCTTCCTGAAGCGGTTCGACCACTCCAACATCTTCCTGATCATCGCCGGCACCTACACGCCGTTCGCGCTCACCCTGCTGCCCGAGCAGCGGTGCATCGAGCTGCTGCTGGTCGTGTGGATCGGTGCCCTGCTGGGCGTGCTCTTCCGCATCTTCTGGGTCGGCGCCCCGCGCTGGCTGTACGTGCCGATCTACGTCGCGCTCGGCTGGGTCGCGGTGTTCTTCTGGGGCGACCTGATGAAGCACGGCGGACCGGCGATCTGCGCGCTGCTGGCCGCCGGCGGGCTCTGTTACACCCTCGGCGCCGTGGTCTACGGCACCAAGCGGCCCGACCCCTCCCCCACGTGGTTCGGGTTCCACGAGATCTTCCACGCGTTCACCCTGGCCGGGTTCACCTGCCACTACGTCGCGGCGATGCTGGCGGTGTTCAAACCGA
>JASLFY010000360.1 GCA_030150425.1 Yimella sp.
CCTGGTCACCGCCCACCACTGGCCGACATACGTCCAGCAGGTGCGACTGAGCACCCCCGGCGGTGTATCGACCGACCTGGAACAGCAGCTCAGTGACCGGGCGCCGGACGGGGTGTCCCTGAAGGTCGAGCGCGGTTACCAGGACAAGTCCCTGCTTGTCATCGGCATCATGATCGGCGCGTTCGCGCTGATCGCCCTGATCGTCACGCTGATCGGCACCGCCCTCGCCCAGAGCGAGAGCCGCGCCGACCAGGCGACGCTCGCCGCCGTCGGTGCACCTCGGTCGATCCGGCGCCGGATCGGCGGCGGTTACGCCCTGGCGATCGGGTTGGTCGGCGGCGCGGTCGGCTTCCTCGTCGGGCTCGTCCCGGGGATCGCGGTGACCTGGCCGTTGACCATCGAGTCCTGGGACCCACTGGCATCGCACGAACCGCTGATCGACATCCCGTGGCTGCCGCTGCTGGCGGCGCTGATCGGGTCTCCGGTTCTGGCGGCGATCGTCGCGATGGCGACCACTCGGTCGAGTCCGCCGCTCACCCGCCGCCAGGCGTGAGAGGCAGGATGGGAGACATGACCGACCAGAGCGGCAGCCGACCCACCGAGACCAGCGAGACCAGCGGGCCCGAACCGGCCGCCACCACCGACGGCGACGGCCGGTTCGTGGTGATCACTCCCGAGGGCATGGGCGTCGCGGACGACCGCAGGACCGACAACCCTGCCGAGCAGGTCGAGCAGCCGGCGAAGGTGATGCGGATCGGCTCGATGATCAAGCAGTTGCTGGAGGAGGTTCGTACGGCGGGCCTGGACGAGCAGGGCCGCCGCCGGTTGGCCGAGATCCACGCCCGCTCGATCGCGGAGTTGAAGGACGGTCTGGCACCGGAGCTGGCCGACGAACTGGACCGGATCGTGCTGCCGTTCGGTGACAGTGCGCCCAGCGACGCCGAGCTGCGGATCGCCCAGGCGCAGCTGGTCGGCTGGCTCGAGGGGCTGTTCCACGGGATCCAGACCGCGATCGTCGCGCAGCAGATGGCCTCGCAGGCACAGCTGCAGGCGATGCGCCGCGGTCTCCCCCACCCGCAGCCGCACGACGAGGGCGACGATCACCCGACCGGTCAGTACCTCTGAGGTCTCACTCGTACATCACGTAGTCCGGCGGAGGGTTCAGCGCGAGCACCTCCGCCGGGCTCATCAGCGGCCCGCCGGCGCGTACGTCCTCGCCGTAGAACAGCTTGAACCCGGGCCGGATGGACGACGGGGTCCCGTCCATCACGGCGTGGTACGCCTTGAGTTTGTCCTTCGGCACCCCGATCCCGTCGACCGACTTGATCGTCACGACGCCCGGGTGCTCACGCAGCCCGAACTCCTCGCGGAACACCGAGCGGCGCAGCACATGGACCACCAGCGGCTTCTCCGGCAGGTCGTTCTCCGCGACCACGCCCGAGACGAACTCGGCCACCTCGTCGACCTTCGCTCCAGTGGTGGAACCGAACACCTTGCCCGGCTTCTGCCCCGGCCCGATCGCCCACTCGGGGTCGAGCGCCAGGCTGACGTGGGGCAGCTTCAACCACGACTCGTACGCCTTCGCCTCGTCGAGGAAGTCGGCGCGGCCGGGCTGGATGTTGAGCAGCAGCAGCGCGCCGTTCTTCTCCGCGACGTCGCTCCACTGCTGAATCAGCTTCTGCGGCAGGCGTTCCCGGTACATCCCGTCCTTGCCGGGGAACGGGTGGACGACCGTCGCGATCATCTCCATCACCGGCAGCGGCTTCCGGTCCGGCTGGTCGTAGTCGGCGACGGTCTTCAGCATCTTGTCGACCTGCCCCTGCAGGTCGGAGGTGACACCGAGCTCGCCGAGCGCGGGCGCGCCGGGCATCCCGCAGTATCCGACCAGGCGGTGGGCGGGGAAGAGCGTACGACCCCCGCCGGGCAATGTGGTCCGCACCGGTGTCGCGGACGGCGCGGCGGACGACGGTGCCACCGACGTCGCTCCGGACGACGACGCGGACGTGTCCGCTGATTCGGTTCCGGACGCATCGCATCCGGCAACAGCGAAGCCGACGGCCGCCGCAAGGGCGGACCGTCGGCTGACCTGAGCAAGACTCCCCATGCCGGCCACTCTAGGCAGGCTGCATGGCCAGCTTTCCGTCGACCAGTCGGACGATCTCGTCGCCCGCGGCGAGGGTGCCCAGGTCGTGGGTGACCACGACGGTGCCGAGGCCGCGCTCGACGGTGAGGCCGCGCAGCAGGTCGATGATCGCGACGCCGCGCTCGTGGTCGAGCGCCGAGGTGGGCTCGTCGACCAGCAGCAGCTGGGGCTCGTCCATCAGGGCCCGGGCGATGCCGATGCGCTGCCGCTGACCACCGGACAGCTGCGACGGGTGCTTGTGCGCCACCGACGCGAGGCCGACCGAGTCGAGCAGTTCCATCGCCTGAGCGGTGACCTTGCGCCGCCCGCTCAGCCGCGCGACCATCTCGAGCTGCTCGACCGCGGTCAGCGAAGCAAGCAGGTGCGGCTGCTGGAAGACGATGCCGATGTCGCTGCGGCGCAGGTCGGTTCGCTGCTTGCGGTTCGCGCCGGTCACGTCCACACCCCCGAGGTGGACGTGACCGGAGGTCGGCTCGAGCAGCAGTCCGGCCACCGCCAGCAGGGTCGACTTTCCCGACCCGGAAGGTCCGGTCACCGCGCGGAACTCGCCGCGGTCGACGGAGAACGACACCTCGTCCAGGGCGGTGGTCCACCCCTCCCCGTCGCGGAAACGTACGGTCACATCGGTCAGTTCAAGAGCCTTCATCGCACACCTGCCAGCGCGGTCATCGGGTCGACGGTCACGACGCGGCGCAGCGCAGCTGCGGCACCGACGAGGCCGACGACGATCATCAAGAGGAACGGGACGGCGACCGTCGACACGTCGATCACCAGCGGAACACTTCGTCGGGCGAAGAAGCCGATCCCCAGGGCGAGCAGGGTGCCGATCCCGCCGCCGATCACCAGGGTCAACAGGGCTTGTCCGAGGGCGTCCTTCACCAGGTAGCCGGTGCGGGCGCCGATGGCCTTCAGCACCGCGAGGTCACCCTCACGCTGCACCGTCCAGACGGTGAAGAAGGCGCCGATCACCAGGGCCGAGATCGCGATCAACAGGCCGCGGATCATGGTCAGCGAGCCGTTCTCGGAGGAGTACGACCCGATGGTCGACAGGGCCCCGTCGCGGGTGTGGCTGCTGAGCCCGGTCGCCTTGTCGAAGGCGCCGGCGTCGAAACCGGAGGTGGTGTCGAGGGCGACGATGCTGCCGGCCCCGACCGCGGAACCGCCGGTCTGCAACCACAGCGAGCGCGGCACCCACACCACCGGGAGGTGGCTGAACGACCCGTTCGCGTCGACGCGTACGACCTTCAGTGCGTCGCCACCGACGGTGACGGTGTCACCCACACGTACGTCGCGGCCACCGACCTTCAGGTCGCTGCCGACGACCGTGGTCCCGTCCGCGAGGCCCTTCGGCGCCGCGGCGGTGCCCGGGTCGACCCCGAAGACCGTCGCCGGAGCGGCGACCCCACCGACCGTGACGCGACCGGTGGTGATGCCGATCGGGTCGGCGGACCGTACGCCGAGCTGCTGGCGCGCGGTCGCGATCTGCGCGTCGGTCACCCGACTGGTGCCCATCGACGGGGACTCACCGGCGGCCGGCTGCTCCAGCGCGACGCGGTCGGCGGACAGCGAGGTGATCGCCGACGTGCTCTGTCGGCCGAGGCCCTCCGTCAACCCGCTGAGCATCACCACCAACAGCGTGATCAGCGCGATCGCGCCGGCCATCAGCGCGAACCGACCTCGCGCCCACCACAGATCCCTGACTGCCAGGAACACACCTGTCTCCTTCGAACGTTTGCGTGAATCCAGTACATCCGCGATCGCTTCCCGGCACATCGGGCGAAGGTTCGGGCCTCCCCTCAACCGTTCGATGGATGCCGCTGGAAGGCGCCGGAGCCGCCGATCCCCTACCGTCGGCGGTGATGTTCAGCACCGACCACGCCTCGACCGGGAGCCCGGTGTTGCGGACCCTGCAGTTCGCGATGCACGGGCTGTTCCTGTTGCTGCTCGCGATCGGGTCGGTGCGCGGCGCGCTGACAGTCGCCCACCCGGTCTGGTTCGTCGCCGGATGCGTCGCGCTGCTGGGTTGGTATCTCTGCGGGGTGCTGCTCGGTCGCGCAGACCGCGGTGGAGCGGCGTGGTTCGTCGTTCTCCTCCTCGGCTGGGCCGCGCTGGTCGCCGCGAGCGCCGAACTGTCGTGGGTGGCGTTCGCGCTCTTCTTCCTCGCGCTGCACGTCCTGCGCCGCGCTGCCGCGCTCGTCGCGATCCTGCTCGGCACGACCGTCGTGATCGTCGCCCAACTCCACCGCCCGGACACCGCGCCGGTGCCCTCGGTCCTCGGGCCCTCCCTCGGTGCGATCGTCGCCATCGGCGTCTCCTGGATCTACGCCCAGCTGCGCCGGGAGAACGAGAACCGGCGCCGGTTGAACGCGGAACTCGTTGCGGCACAGGATGATCTGGTCGCGACCCACGACGCCCTCGCCGGCGCGCAGCGGGAGGCCGGGGTGCTCGCCGAGCGGGCCCGCCTCGCCCGCGACGTCCACGACACGCTCGCCCAGGGCTTCTCCAGCATCGTGCTGCTCTCCCGCGCCGGACTCGCCGGCGACCCGGACCGCCTGACCGACGTCGTACGCCGCATCGAGGACACCGCGGTCACCGGACTGGCCGACGCCCGCACCGTCGTCCACGCCCTCACCCCGACCGACCTGGAGGGCTCGCCGCTCAGCGCGGCGCTGCGCCGACTGGTCGAACGGCAGGGCGACCGGCCCGCCGTACGGCTGGTGGTGGAGGGCACCGAACGCCCGCTGCCGACCGCGATCGAGGCCGCGCTGCTGCGCATCGCGCAGGGCGCCCTGTCGAACGTGCGTCAGCACGCCGGGGCGCAGCAGGCCGTCATCACCCTCGACCTGGGCGACACCGACGTCACCCTCGACGTCACCGACGACGGGGTCGGCTTCGACCCGAACGCACCGGTGATCCCCAGTGCCGCAGGCGGATTCGGGCTCCGCGCCATTCGCGAGCGGGCCGCGGCGGCCGGCGGCGAGGCGGTCGTCGAGTCCGCGCCGGGCGAGGGCACCAGCATTCACGTACGGCTACCGATCGGAGTTCGCGGATGACCGAGCAGACCCGGGTCCTGTTGGTCGACGACCACCCGGTGGTGCGCACCGGGCTGCGGATGCTGCTCGAGGCGTCCGGCCTGGAGGTCGTCGCCGAGGCGTCGAACGGCCCCGACGGCGTCCGTCTCGCCGGTGAGAACGACGTCGACGTCGTGCTGATGGACCTGCAGCTCGGCGATGGCATGGACGGGGTGGCCGCCACCGAGCTGATCCTCGCGCTGCCGCAGGCGCCGCGGGTGCTGATCCTGACGACGTACGACACCGACAGCGACATCCTGCGCGCGGTCGAGGCGGGTGCGGCCGGCTACCTGCTCAAGGACGCACCGCCGACCGACCTGGTCGACGCGGTGCACCGCGCGGCCCGCGGCGAGACGGTGCTCGCGCCGGTGGTCGCCGACCGGCTGCTGGCCCGGATGCGCAACCCCGCCCCGACCCTGAGCCCGCGCGAGCTCGAGGTGTTGAACCTGGTCGCGGCCGGGCGGAGCAACCGCGAGGTCGCCCGTGAGCTGTTCGTCAGCGAGGCGACGGTGAAGACCCACCTGGTGCACGTCTTCGAGAAGCTGGGCGCCGATTCGCGCACCGGCGCCGTCGCGACCGCGCGCCGGCTGGGTCTGCTGCGCAGTTAGCTCTCCGGGCTCTCCGGCAGGAGGGTGCCCGGCCGACGCTCGGTCGGCCGTCCGGCGTACGCCCGCAGGATGCGCCGGGTCGCGTGGTCCGGGTCGGGCCAGGAGTCCAGGTCGAGCCAGCGGTACGACATCGCCTCGCTCGCCGGCCGCACCTCCGGACGGTCCGCGCACTCCACCCGGAAGATCACGTCGCAGTGGTTCACGTCGGGGTCGAACACGGTCACCACCGCGTCACCCGGGTCGATCCGGAGGCCTGTCTCCTCGGCCACCTCGCGGACCACCGCGTCGGCCGGCTGCTCCCCGCGATCCATCAGACCGCCGGGCAGGGAGTAACCGGTGCGATGCCGTTGCCGCAGCCCCAGCACCTTGCCGTCGTGTTCGATCAGCGCGACGGCGCCGATCGCGTACGTCGGGCTCAGGGTCCGCACGATCGGCTGGGTCAGCTGCGCCGGCAGGTTCCGGTAGAGCTTGAAGACTCCCCGCCGGAAGACCCCCGGCCGCTGCTGGCTCACGCTTCGACCGTACGCGTCGCGTGGTGTTCGCGAACAGCCTTGGCCGCGTTGTTGATCACCGCGACCAGCGGGACCGCGATGAACGCGCCGAACATGCCGGCCAGCAGGGTACCGGCGGTGACGCAGACCAGGATCGCGAGCGGGTGGATGTCGACGGCCTTGCCCAGGATGATCGGGTTCAACAGGTTGCCGAACAGCTGCACGATCAGCACCAGCGCGATCGCGACGACGATCGCGGTGCCGAGGCCCTGGCTGACGAACGCGATCAGGCAGACCACCGCACCGGCGACCAGCACACCGATCAGCGGCACCAGCGACCCGAGGAACAGCAGCACCGCCAACGGGATGACCAGCGGGACGTCGGCCGCCATCATCACCGGAACCATCGCCAGGGCGTTGATCGCGGCGAGCAGCACCAACGAGCGCATGTACGCCGTCAGCGTCCGCCACCCGGCCGCCCCGGCCTCGCGGACGTGGTCGTGGATGTGGTCCGGGAAGAAGCTGACCACCCAGCGCCACATGCGGCCGTTGTCGAGCAGCATGAACAGCGTCGCGAAGAGGCAGAAGACACCGCCGGACAGGATGCCGATCGCGCCGGTCGCCCGGTCGACGGCGGTGGAGGCGAGGTCGCTGTTGTTCGCCTGCAGCGTCTCGCCGAGGTCGACGGTGTAGCGGTCGGCCTGTTTCGGGGTCATCTTCAGCGGGCCGTGGATCAGCCAGTCCCGGATCGAGGCGAGCGCCCCGTCCAGCTGGTTGAACAGGGAGTCCTTGGAGTAGGCGATCTGCGAGATGACGAACCAGGTGAGGTAGCTCAGCAGCGCGATTCCGCCGAGGAAGACGATCAGCACCGCGATCACCCGGGGGACGCGGTGGCGGGTCAGCAGTCCGACGGCCGGCTGCATCAGGGCGGTGATCATGATCGCGATCGTCACCGTCACAGTGACCAGGAAGACCTCACCGAGCAGCCAGATCAAGGTCACCAGTCCGGCCACGATGGCCAGGAAACAGACCTACCACCAGGCCGCGACCT
>JASLFY010000137.1 GCA_030150425.1 Yimella sp.
CCGCCGTCGGTGAGGTGAGCGACGCGGCGCTGCAGGACCTGCTGAGCGCAGCCCACCGGATGCTGCACGACGCGATCGGCCCTCGCTCACACCGTGCTCAGGTCTACGGGCGGGCGGGTCTGCCGTGTCCGACCTGCGGCACGATCGTGCGGGCCGTCACCGTGGGTACGGCGCCGACGCAGCGACAGATCGCGGTCTGCGCCCACTGCCAGCGAGGGTGACCGGGAGAGCGCTTCCCAGGAGGGAAGTGCCCGAGGGTCGGAAGAAGGTCAGGCCGCGGAGACGACCGCGTGGCCGGCGGGCACCGCCAGACGCAGCGGCGCGTGGAGCTGCTCGCTCGCCGCGACCCGGTCGGTGACCAGGCCGAGCATCTCGGACAACGGCATGCCGAGGGCGTCGCAGATCCCGGCGAGCAGCTCGGAGGACGCTTCCTTCTCGCCGCGCTCGATCTCGGACAGGTAGCCCAGCGACACCTGGGCGGCGGTCGACACGTCGCGGAGGGTGCGGCCCTGTTCCCGGCGCAGTTCGCGCAGGACGTCGCCGAGCTCGTGGCGGAGCAGGATCATGATTCCTCCGTACGTATCGGTCGAGGTCGGGCGGAGCCGGGCGGTCGATGGATCTGGTGGTCCACCGGCTGTTCGGACAGGACCCACGATAACCGGTGGCACCGACAGGGTGCCTGGGCATTCCGTGCAGGTCCCGCGCCGCGCAGCGGACGGACCGTCGTGGGCGTCAACCCGACTGCTGCCCGGCGGTATTCCCCGCCAGATCCACCGCCGCATTCGCCAGCAGGTCCAGGACGGCGGCGACCGTCTCCTGCCGGATCGCCGCACGGTCTCCGGTGAGGTCGAGTTGGACGACCCGTTCCGCGTCCGGGCCGGCGACCGCGATGAACACCCGCCCGACCGGCGCGTCGCCCTGCGGGTCCGGACCGGCCACTCCGGTGGTCGCGACGCCGAGGTCCGCGCCGAACAGTGCGCGTACGCCACGGGCCATGGCCGCCGCGACCGGCGCCTGCACCGGTCCCCCGGCCGCGAGCAACGCCGCGTCGACGCCGAGCACGGACGCCTTGGAGTCGGTTGCGTAGGTGACCGCACCGCCGCGTACGACGGCACTCGCCCCGGGCACCTCGGTCAGCGCCGCGCTGACCAGGCCGCCGGTGAGCGACTCCGCAGCCGCGATCGTGCGGCCCTCGGCGATCAGCTGCCGGACGACGTCGGCGGCGGACGTCACGCGCCCTTCCTCCGGCGCAGCGAGAGCGCCCGGAAGACGTAGTCGACGCCGGTCGCCACGGTGATGATGAGGGCCGCGACCATCACGATCCACGCGCACCAGACGAAGATTCCGCCGTACGGCAGCACGAACAGCCCGATCGCGATCGCCTGCAGGAAGGTCTTGATCTTGCCGCCGCGCGATGCCGGCAGCACGCCGTAGCGGATCACCCAGAGCCGCAGCAAGGTCACGCCGATCTCGCGGACCAGGATCACGACGGTCACCCACCAGGGCAGCCGGTCGATGATCGACAGCCCGATCAGCGCCATGCCCATCAGTGCCTTGTCGGCGATCGGGTCCATCATCTTGCCGAAGTCGGTCACCAGGTTCCGCGAGCGCGCGAGGTCGCCGTCGATGCGGTCGGTGATCGAGGCGATCGCAAAGACCGCGAAGGCGCCCCAGCGGTAGCCGTCGTCGTGGCCGCCGTCGGCCAGGAGCAGCCACCCGAACAGCGGCACCAGCAGGATGCGCAGCATGGTCAGCGCGTTGGCGATGTTCCAGTTGCTGACGTCCTGGCTGGGGATGTCGGCGGGGTCGGGGCGAAGCTCGGGCGCGTGGATCCGGATCGGGGTGCCGTCGGCGTTGCGCAGCACCCGCGGCTCTCGCGGCGGACGGGGTTCGCGCGCCGGCCGCTGGGGTCGACGGTCGCTCACCGCGCCGACCCCGCTGCCTCGGGCTCGGCGACCCAGTCGATGCCGAGGGTGTCGACGATGCGCGCCGACACGATGTCGCCGATCGCCGGCAGCGCGGCGCCCGGGGCGTACGTCAGCATCGTCTCGCCGTCGACGTCGGGGCCCTGCTGGCCCGCACGTCCGCGCACCTCGGTCTCGCCGGTGTCCTCGTCGACGAGCTGTTCGACCAGCACCTCGACGGTCTCGCCGACGCGCTCCGCGGCGCGCTGCCGGTTCAACTCCTCGACCAACGTACGGATGTGGTCCAGGCGGTCGTCGATCTCGGCCTGCGGCAGCTTCTGGCCGTAGGTCTCGGCCTCGGTGCCGTCCTCGTCGGAGTAGCCGAAGACGCCGACGACGTCGAGCCGCGCCTGCGTCAGGAAGTCGGCCAACACGCGTACGTCGTCCTCGGTCTCCCCCGGGAAGCCGACGATGACGTTGGACCGGATGCCGGCGGTGGGTGCCTTGGACCGCACGGTCTCCAGCAGTCCGAGGAAGGACTCGGCGTCGCCGAAGCGCCGCATCGAGCGCAACAGCGGGCCGCTGGCGTGCTGGAACGAGATGTCGAAGTACGGCACCACGCCCGGGGTCTGCGTCATCACGTCGAGCAGGTCGGGGCGGATCTCGGCCGGTTGCAGGTAGGACACCCGCACCCGTTCGATCCCCTCGACCGCGACGAGCTCCGGCAGCATGGTGTCGAGCAGTCGCAGGTCGCCGAGGTCCTTGCCGTACGAGGTGGAGTTCTCCGAGACGAGGAAGATCTCCTTCACGTCGTGCTGCCCCAGCCAGCGCGCCTCGGCCAGCACGTCGGACGGGCGACGCGAGACGAACGCGCCACGGAACATCGGGATGGCGCAGAAGGCGCAGCGCCGGTCGCAACCGGAGGCGATCTTCAGCGGCGCCCACGGGCGGCCGTCCAGCCGGGCCCGGATGACGCGCGGCGAGGATACGGGCGACTCGACCGTGACGTCGGCGGGGCGGGAGACGTCGCCGTGTCCGGGGGTCGCGACCGCGGCACCCTGCCGGTCGATCGGCGATAGCGGCAGCAGCTTGCGCCGGTCACCGGGCGTGTGGCTGGCCGGCGCGTGGCCGGCCAGGATCGCGCTGAGGTGGCTCGACATGTCCTGGTAGGAGTCGAAACCGAGCACCGCGTCGGCTTCGGGCAACTGCTCGGCCAGCTGGTTGCCGTAGCGCTCGGCGAGACAACCGACGGCCACCACGGCCTGCGTAC
>JASLFY010000067.1 GCA_030150425.1 Yimella sp.
GTCCACCACTGAGCCAACTCAGTGGCAAGCTCAGCCACTTCGTCCGTGGCCGGCAAATCATCATAGGAATCTAGCCAGATCAACCTGGCGAGGTCCTCAACATCGTCCGCAGTCGCCTCTCGGATCAGCACGCGCCGAGTATTGCATCACTGTCGACGAAGCTGGTCGATGTGCACTGGCCGTCTCCCCACCAAATCTTCCTGCCGTCACGGGTCAGTTCCTCGGGGCTGATCTGCTCGACTGCTACCGCGAAGCGGGCGCGATGACCACGAATACGCCCAATCTTGATACGCAGGTTGTCCAGCATTAGCCCGCAGATTCCATCGATGAATCACTGCAGGCACCCCCGCACCGCTACCCCGTCGGCTGGACCACCGCAAACGACCAGTCGTCGGCGGTGGCGCCGGATCTGCATCAGAGAACCGCTCGACTCACGTTGTTGCGGCGGTCGAGCGATGCAGGCCGGTCGCTACACAGCACGTGATCCCAGTGCGGGTGGGTCGACAGACCGGCCTCCACCGGCACCCGAGTGCGCCGATGTCGTCTGCGAGCCCTTCCAGATCGGGCCCGTCGACCCCGGCGTCCACCAGCAGGACCCCGTCCTCACCGCGCACCACGATCGCATTGCTCCGGCAGAACTCGCCCTGCCGGGCACACACCCCGTCGGCAATATCGGCCATCACCGCGTCATCATCGCGCGAAATTACGCTCTCGGCGTACGAACAATGTCCCCGACAGTCTTCCATCGTGAATCGAACACACGTACGATGGGTGGATGGAGCAGGACACCGGATTCAGTGACCCCGAGGCAGCCGTACGCGCCGCCAAGGAGTTCCTGCAGAGCGTGCTGTTCGAGGACGGCCTCGCCGCGGCCGTCGACGCCGCGGAATGCCCCACCCTGCTCCCCGGAACCGACCCGATCGTGCGCCAACTGTTGGTCATGGAGTTGCTCCAGGCGAGTCTGTACGAGCGGCTCAAGGACACCGACCCGTTCGACGAGGAAGCGATCGACGACTACTGGTCGCCGCTGCCGTACGGCGGATCAGCCGCACTCAACTGTGCTTTGACCGCCGACACAGATCCGGGTCGCCGCAAGGCCGCCGGTTCGGAACGTACGCCGACGAAGCCCGGAATTGCGCAGGCGCGTCGCTACGAACGGACCGCCGTCACCGCCCACCGCGTGATGCAGAGCTGCGGAGCTGTCCGCACTCTCGCAGCAGCACGCTTCGCCCGTTTCGAAGAGGTGGCCGGCACCCCCGAGATGGCGGCCGCCGACTACGTCGAACACCCCGCGGGCCACCGTGCCCGCTACGCCGACGAGTTCCTCGGCGCTGCCCTCGGCCTCGGCCCACACCAAGCGGCGCGCCTGGTCGACGACGCCGTCTGGATGCGTGACCGCACCCCGGACCTGCTCGACCAGGTTGCCCATCAAGGGGCGGAGTGCGGTGCTATGCCGGGGTCGCCCATGACGGCAGCCGCCGCGCGGCGCGCCCGATGCCGACCCGAGCACTCCCCCGTCCCGATCAACCTCGACGTCGTCGCGACGATCGCCCGCGAGCTCCAGGACGCCCGCCCCGACACCTGCGCCACGGTCCAGAGCGCGGTCCTGCGCCGTGGGATCCACCGGACCACGGCCGCCCAGGCGCGTCGCTCGGCGCGCACTCTGGTCACCAAGCACGAAGCCTCCGCCGCGCGCACCACCGCCAAGAAGACCGCCGCCCAACAGCAGAACGTGTGGGCCGACCCATATTCCACCCCCGGCCTGGCGATGCTGACCGCGATCATGCCGACCGAACAGGTCGAAGCGCTCTACGCCGCCGTCGAGGAACTCGCCCACCGACTCCAGGCGAACAGTGCGAGCAGCGGCGGTGCGGAGAAGACCCTCGGCCAGCACCGGGTGGACGCTCTGTTCCAACTGGCCATGCGGGGCGTCACGCTCCGGATCAACCTCGACATCATCACCGCCGACCCCGAGCCTGGACAGCACGCCGGCACCACCACCGGCGGAGGCGACAACGGTGACGGCCCGAATCCGGCAGCCGACCACCGCACGGAAGGCGACCGCCGGTCAGCGAAGCGCAACGCCTTCACCCCCGACCCGCTCCGAGCGCTCGCCGGTGCTGTCGCGTTCGGCCACACCGG
The DNA here is from genome assembly GCA_030150425.1 of Yimella sp. GTDB lineage: Bacteria > Actinomycetota > Actinomycetes > Actinomycetales > Dermatophilaceae > Yimella. Next base: position 2,143 of record JASLFY010000067.1, read on the forward strand.
AGCGATGAGCGTCGCCGGCCTGACGGAACTCGCCGAACAGTTCGCCACCGGGAAGGTTCGCTCGCGTGCCACACACCGCAGCGTCAGCGACCTGACCGCAGATCTCCCCACCGAGGCCGAGCGCGCCACAACGCGCTACCGTCCGACCCAGACGCTTCGCCAACGGGTCATCGCCCGGGACCGAACCTGTCGCCACCCGGGCTGCAACCGTCCCGGGCGTTACACGGACCTCGATCACCTCGTTCCCTGGCCCCGCGGCTCGACAAGTCTGGCCAACCTTCACTGTCTCTGCCGCCGACATCACCGCGCGAAGCATGCTCGGTGGAAGGTCATCACCGACGGCCGCGGAAACGAAACCTGGACCAGCCCCACCGGACGCATCCACACGACGTCTCCCGGGACCCTCACCGACCTGATCGATGCCGGATTCCCCTGCCCCAATTGACGATTCCCCAGAACCCGCC
>JASLFY010000072.1 GCA_030150425.1 Yimella sp.
CTCGTACGGACGGGGTCGCCCGCCTGGCGCCGCTCGGTCATAGGCTGGGCGGCATGGCTGGCAAGCACCCCGCGGCGCGCGCCGAGGACGCGTTCAACAGCGCCCTCGCGGCAACCCTGCGCCGGCGCGGCTTCCGCAACCGTGTGCTCGGCTACACCGGCTACGGCTCGCCGCGGTTCGCGCGCGTGATGGGCCGGTTGGTGCTGTCCAAGGCGGGCGACGAACCGTCCGGCCCGCTCGACGCCCCCGTACGCCGCGGGATCCGGGCGTTCCTGGCCGCGCCGCAGACGCATCGCGCGGTCACCGTCGAGTTCGGGTCGGCCTCGGTCACCGTCGACACCGACCGCGGCGGCTACTTCGACGTCGAGCTGACCGACCACGGCCTGGGCCCGGGATGGCACCACGCCCGGGTCACCTCCGCCGACGCCGTGGAGCCGGTGGCGGTGCAGATCATCGGTGACGACGTCGAGTTCGGCATCATCAGCGACATCGACGACACCTGCCTGATCACGTCGCTGCCGCGGCCGATGCTGGCGGCGTACAACACGTTCGTGCTGGAGGAGACCGCGCGCCGGGTCGTGCCTGGCATGTCCGCCCTCTACCGCTCGCTGCTGGCCCACCACCCGGGCGCGCCGATCGTCTACCTCTCCACCGGCGCCTGGAACACCCAGCCGGTGCTGAGTCGCTTCTTCGCCCGCCACGGCTTCCCGGCCGGGTCGCTGCTGATGACCGACTGGGGCGCCACCGAGACCGCGATCTTCCGCAGCGGCAGCGACCACAAGCGCACCCAATTGCGCCGGCTGGCAACGGAGTTCCCGAACATCCGATGGGTGCTGGTCGGCGACGACGGGCAACACGACCCGGAGCTCTACGACGAGTTCACCCTCGACCACCCGGGCAGCGTGCGGGCCATCGCGATCCGCCAGCTGACGGTCGCCCAGCAGGTGCTCTCCCACGGCCACCCGGGGTCGCGCGACGACGGCCGCACCTCCCCGGTGTTCAAGGTCGAGGGGCCCGACGGCTACGCCCTGCACCAGGAACTGCAGTCGCTGCGGGAGGCCGGTCATGCCTGAGCTGCCCGAGGTGGAGGCGCTCGCCGGCTTCCTGCGCGACAAGCTGGTCGGGGTCGCCCTCGCCGAGGTGGAGCTCGCCTCGTTCAGCGTGTTGAAGACGTACACGCCCGCGCCGCAGGCGCTGGCCGGACTGTTCGTCACCGACGTACGCCGGCACGGCAAGTGGCTCGATCTCGACGTCGACGGCCTGCACCTCGTGTTCCATCTGTCCCGCGCGGGCTGGTTGCGCTGGTACGACAAGGTGCCGGCCACCCGGCTGCGCCCCGGTGGGAAGTCGCCGGTCGCGCTGCGGGTCACCTTCGAGGGCGACATCGGGTTCGACCTGACCGAGCAGGGCACCCAGAAGCGGCTCGCGGCCCACATCGTCAAGGACCCTGCCGACGTCCCCCAGATCGCCTCGCTCGGCCCCGACCCGCTGGCCGACGACTTCACCCGGGAGGCGTTCGCGGCGATCCTGCGCGGCCGGCGCTCGCAGATCAAGGGCGTGCTGCGCGACCAGTCGCTGTTGGCCGGGGTCGGCAACGCCTACTCCGACGAGGTGCTCCACGTCGCCAAGCTGTCGCCGTACGCGATCGCGGACTCGCTCACCGACGACCAGGTCTCGACGCTGTACGACGCCCTCGTCACCACCTTGCGCGACGCCGTCGCGGCGTCGGCCGGCAAGCCGGCGAAGGAGCTCAAGGACGCCAAGCGCGCGGGCATGAGGGTCCACGGCCGCGCCGGGCAGGAGTGCCCGGAGTGCGGTGACGTGGTGCGCGAGGTGTCGTTCGCGGACCGGTCGATGCAGTACTGCGCGACCTGTCAGACCGGCGGCAAACCGTTGGCCGACCGGCGGATGTCGCGGCTGCTGAAGTAGGTCAGATGACGGTCGGCTCGGCGCCGCCCTGGTTCACGACCTGCTTGCCCTCGAAGGCCCACTGCTTCATCCCGCCGGCCACGTTGGCGACGTCGAAGCCCTGCTGCTCGAGCCAGGCGACGGCGCGACCGGACCGGTTGCCGGAGCGGCAGATGACGGGCAGCGGGTCGCCCTCGGGCAACTCGCCGAGGCGGTTCGGGATCTCGCCGAGCGGGATGTGGACGGCGTTCGGCGCGTGGCCGGCGTCCCACTCGTCCTGTTCGCGCACGTCGAGCAGAACGGCGTCGTCGGCGATGTCCTTGGGCTGCAGGTCGGCACTCATGCGATCAGCCTAACCAGCCTCGCCGATTACCATCGCGGCCATGAAGATCATGTCCATCCAGAGCTCGGTCGCGTACGGCCACGCCGGCAACTCCTCGGCGGTGTTCCCGTTGCAGCGTCTCGGCCACGAGGTCTGGCCGGTCTACACGGTGCACTTCTCCAACCACACCGGCTACGGCCAGTGGCGTGGGCCGGTCTTCGAACCGGACACCGTGCGCGACGTGATCACCGGCATCGAGGAGCGCGGGGTGCTGCCGGAGTGCGATGCGGTGCTGTCCGGCTACATGGGCGCCGACGCCATCGGCGGGGTCATCCTGGAGGCCGTCGCCCGGGTGAAGGCGGCCAACCCGCAGGCGATCTACTGCGCCGATCCGGTGATGGGCGACGTCGGCCGCGGCT
>JASLFY010000081.1 GCA_030150425.1 Yimella sp.
GGGTCGCGCAAGTTCTTCGTCGCCGACCACGCCCAGGCGCTGACCCGGCTCCTGGAACGCTGGCGGACCGCCGGTTTCGCGATCACCCGAGCACCCCGGCTGATGCTGGACGAACTCGGCGGTGGGGTCTGGGACGACCTGCAGATGGCGGTCGCGGCCGGTGTCGAGCTGCTGCCCGCCTTCTCCCACCCGGACGCGCGGGTCGAGTTGTGCGACAGCGTGATTCGCGCCGACATCCGGTTCGGGGACACCCCCGACGGCGACCTCATCGGCACCACCCGGCTCGACCTCGACCGGCCCGGCCGGCAGGTGCTGATCGGCGACCCCGCCCACGGTGTGGTGGTCATCGACGACGACGACCTCACCCTCGCCGGGTTCGACCACCCGCTGTCGTCGATGGCGCAGTGGCTGGCCACCAACGGTCCGGTGACGGTCCCGCCCGGCCTGGCCGACACCTTCCGGGAGGCCGAGCTGCCGCGGCTCGCCAAGCGCTACGGGGTGCTCAGCGGGGGAGACCTCAGCCGCCCCGACCCGATCGCCGCCGAGCCGCTGCGGCTCCACCTCGCCGTCGCCCGCGAGACCGACCTGTCGGTGCGGGTCACCACCTCGGTGCGCTACCCGAACGGCAGCCTGCAGTCGCTGTCGTTGGACGCCACCGACCGCACCGGTCGCGACCGGCAGAGTGAACGGCGGCTGGTCGAGGTGCTCGACCCGGTGCTGCGCCCGGCAGGGATGCTCGAGGCGATCGGCGGGATCGGCTGGTGGCCGCGCGATGTCGCGGTGATGGAGGGCCACCGCGCGATCGCCTTCTCCGCGGAGTTGCCCGCGTTGGAGGACCACGACCTGATCGAGGTCGAGATCGCCGACGACGTGCCCGTCTTCGAGGAGGCCCTCGAGGACCCGATGATCGAGATCGGTGCCGGCGACACCGACGACATCGACTGGTTCGACCTCCACGTCGAGGTCACCGTCGGCGGCGAGAAGGTGCCGTTCGAGCCGTTGTTCACCGCGCTCGCCCGCGGCGAGGACTCACTGCTGTTGGCGTCGGGAACGTGGTTCTCGCTCGACCACCCGGAGCTGCAGCGCCTCGCCGCACTGATCGGGGAGGCCCGCGAGCTGTCCGACCGGTCCGGTCGAAGCGGCCTACAGCTCAACAAGTTCCACCTCGGCTGGTGGGAGGAGCTCGTCGAGCTCGGCGTCGTCGCCCGCTCGTCCGCGGCATGGGCCGAACGGGTCGCCCGGCTCACCGACCTGGGCTCCCACGAACCGCCCGCAGCACCGACCGACTTCACCGCGACCCTGCGGCCCTACCAGGTCGACGGCTACCACTGGCTGACCTCGATCTGGGACGCCGGCCTCGGCGGCGTCCTCGCCGACGACATGGGTCTGGGCAAGACCGTGCAGGCGCTCGCGATGATCCAGCGGGCGTACGAGAACGGGGAGTTGACCGACCCCGTCCTGGTCGTTGCGCCGTCGTCGATGGTCGGCACCTGGGTGCGCGAGGCCGCGACCTTCGCGCCGACGCTGCCGGTGGCGGCCGTGCGTTCCACCGGCGCGAAGCGCACCGAGTCCCTCGCCGAAACCGTCGAGGGCGCAGCGGTCGTGGTGACGTCGTACACCGTGCTGCGGCTCGACGCCGAGGAGTTCCAGGCGCTGCCCTGGCGCGGTGTGTTGCTCGATGAGGCACAGTTCATCAAGAACTACCAGTCGAAGACCTTCCACGCCGTGAAGCGGCTGCAGTCCCAGTTCACCCTCGCGATCACCGGTACCCCGCTGGAGAACTCGCTGATGGACCTGTGGGCGATGCTCGCGCTCGCCGCGCCGGGCCTGTTCCCGCGGCCCGACGCCTTCTCGCGCACCTACCGCAAGCCGATCGAGGCCGGCCACCAGGAGACCCTCGAGCTGCTGCGTCGCCGGTTGCGCCCGCTGATGATGCGCCGCACCAAGGAGATCGTCGCCGCCGACCTGCCGCCCAAGCAGATCCAGCTGATGGAGGTGTCGCTGACCCCGAAGCACGACGCCTACTACAAGCGGAACCTGCAGCGGGAGCGGCAGCGCATCCTCGGCCTGCTCGACGACCCCGAGGCCAACCGGATCGCGATTCTGGCCTCGTTGACCCGGCTGCGGCAGTTGGCGCTCGACCCGCGACTGGTCGATGACGACTACACCGCCCGGGAGCCGAGCGCGAAGATCGGTTTCCTGATCGAGCAGCTGCGCGAGATCACCGCGGAGGGCCACCGCGCGCTGGTGTTCAGCCAGTTCACCTCCTACCTCAAGCTGGCCCGCGCCGCGCTGGAGGAGGCCGGGCTGACCACCTGCTACCTCGACGGCTCGACGACCAACCGGCAGCAGGTCATCGACGAGTTCAAGGACGGCGACGCGGCCGCCTTCCTGATCTCGTTGAAGGCCGGCGGTGTCGGCCTGACCCTCACCGAGGCCGACTACGTCTTCGTGCTCGACCCGTGGTGGAACCCGGCAGCCGAGGCCCAGGCGATCGACCGAGCCCACCGCATCGGCCAGGAGAACCCGGTGATGGTCTACCGCCTGGTGTCCGCCGGCACCATCGAGCAGAAGGTCGTCGACCTGCAGCAGCGCAAGCGCGACCTGTTCGAGCGGGTCGTCGACGGCGGCGGCGGTGCGTCGGGAGCGATCAGCGCCGACGACATCCGCGGGCTGCTGGCCGACGACTGAGCGGCCGAACCGCGTACGCGTCGGTAGCCACGCCTAGGCTGGCGCCATGAAGCTCCCGTTCCCCGCCCAGCAGCCCGTCTCGTTCGCCGGCAAGCGCGCCCTGGTCACCGGTGGCGCCTCGGGTCTCGGCCTGGCGATGACCCAGATCCTCGCCGCGGAAGGCGCGCAGGTGCTGGTCGTCGACGTCCACGACAAGGCTCCGGTCGGCGTTCTGCCGCCGGGGGTTTCGTACCGCAAGCTCGACGTACGCTCCGAGGAGGCATGGGAGGAGACCCGCAACTGGGTGGAGGCCACCTGGGGCGGTCTCGACCTGCTGTTCAACAACGCCGGAGTCGCGGCAGGCGGGCGGATCGACGTCGAGTCGATCGAGAACTGGCAGTGGATCATCGACATCAACCTGCTCGGGGTGGTCCGCGGTTGCCGTACGTTCGTGCCGATGCTGCGCGAGGGCGGCGGCGGCCGGATCGTCAACACCGCCTCGCTCGCCGGGCTGGTCCACGCTCCGAACATGGCGTCCTACAACGCGGTGAAGGCTGCCGTGGTCGCGGTGTCGGAGACCCTGCGCCACGAACTCGCGCCGGACCACATCGACGTGTCGGTCATCTGCCCGTCGTTCTTCCGGACCAACCTCGCCCAGTCGCTGCAGGGCAAGGACGTCGAGACCGAGCAGTCCGCGGTCGACCTGATCACCAAGGCGCCGCGCTCCGCCGAACAGGTGGCGGCGAAGGCGCTGGACGGCGTACGGGCCGGGAAGTTCATCGTGCTGACCGACCCCGACGGGGTCGCGGCGTACAACGCGAAACGGTTCGCCCGTGGGGCGTACGACAAGGCGATGATCCGCTCGGCCCGACAGATCCGCGACGGCAAGGACCCGATGGCCGGACTGGCGAAGGTGCAGGAGCGGATCCGCCGACGCCACGGGTGATCGCGGCTCAGCCCGCGGACGGCATGGCGTTCGAGCCGGGTTTGGCCGGCACCTCCCCCTGGAAGTTCGGTCCACCCTGGGGCGCCTGGCCCTGCTGACCCTGCTGGCCCTGCGGTGCCTGCCCGGGCTGATTCCCTTCCTGGCTGGTGCTGCCCGACGATCCGGACGAGGTTCCGTTCGGTGCGTTCTGTTCCGTGGACGCGCCGGGTTGCTGCCAGTTCCCGCGCCCGTTCTCGAAGCCGGGGAAGCCGCCTCCCGGGCCACCGCGCGAGTCTCCGCCGCCGGTCTGTGAGCCGAGCGGCAAAGCGTTGGCCGCGCCGACCGCAACGGTCGAGGACAGACCCACGGCAAGCGCGGCGACGACGGCGGTCTTCTTTCCGGACCAGCGACGCTGATTCGCCTCGGGGACGCTCAACGCCTCCTGCGCGGCGGACTGCGACTGTGCATCGGCGAACGGGTCGTGCGCG
>JASLFY010000115.1 GCA_030150425.1 Yimella sp.
CCGGTCTCGGTCTGCCACCAGTTGTCGATCACCGGAACGCCCAGCTTGTCGGTGGCCCACTGCCAGGTGTCCGGGTCGAGCCGCTCCCCGGCGAGGAAGAGTGCTCGGAGCGAGGAGAGGTCGTGGTCCGCCATCAGCGCACCCTCCGGGTCCTCCTTCTTGATCGCCCGGAACGCCGTCGGGGCGGTGAACAGCGCCTTCACCCGGTGGTCGGCGATGATGCGCCAGAACGTCGAGGCGTCAGGGGTACCAACGGGTTTGCCCTCGAACAGCACGGTCGTGCAGCCGGCCACCAGTGGCCCGTAGACGATGTACGAGTGGCCGACGACCCAGCCCACGTCACTGGCCGTGAACCACACGTCGCCCGGCTGCATTCCGTAGACGTTCGTCATCGACCACTGCAACGCGACCGCGTAGCCACCGTGGTCACGGACGACACCCTTCGGCTTGCCGGTGGTGCCGGAGGTGTAGAGAACGTAGAGCGGATCTGTGGCAGCTACGGCGACACACTCACCGGGCAGCACCGCGTCCGGCTTCATCGCGGTCGCCCAGTCGATGTCGCGCTCCCCCAGCTCGGCCGTGACCTGCGGTCGCTGGACGAACAGCACGTGGTCGGGGCGGTGGGTGCTGCGCTCGATGGCCTCGTCGACCATCGGCTTGTACGGCACCACCCGGCTGCGCTCCACGCCGCACGACGCCGTGACGACCACCGTCGGCCGGGCGTCGTCGATCCGCGCCGCCAGCTCCGCCGGCGCGAAACCACCGAACACGACGGAGTGCACCGCGCCGATCCGGGCGCAGGCCAGCATCGTGATCACGGCCTCGGGGATCATCGGGAGGTAGATGACCACCCGGTCACCGCGCTGCACACCCAGCGCCTTCAGCACCCCCGCCGCACGACCGACCAGGTCGAGCAGTTCGGCGTACGTGTACTGCTGCACGGTGTCGGTCACCGGGCTGTCGTGGATGAGCGCGAGCTGGTCCGCGCGACCGCCGATCACGTGGCGGTCGAGCGCGTTGAAACAGATGTTGGTGGTGGCTTCCGGGTACCAGCGGTACAGCGACGCCCGGCTGTCGTCCAGCGCCCGCCGCGGCTTCTTCATCCAGTGGACGGCTCGCGCGGCGTCGAGCCAGAAGCCCTCCGGGTCGGCCATGCTGCGGCTGTACGTGTCGGCGTAGTCACCCATGGGCCGATTCTGGCATCCGTCCACCGTCCAGGCCGGTCACCACCACTCGTGGAAGTGGTGGACCGGACCGGCCCCGGCGCCGATCGACAGGTCGTCGGCCCGCTCCAGCGCGCGGGTGAGCCAGTCCTTGCCGTCCCGCACCGCCGTCGCCCAGCCGTCGCCCCGCGGGCCCAGGGCGGCCAGCGCCGCCGACAACGAACACCCGGTGCCGTGGGTGTTTCCGGTCGGGACCCATCGGCCGGGAAATCGGTACGACCCGTGGGAGTCGACCAGGACGTCGACCGGCGCGTCGGCCCGATGTCCTCCGGTGAGCAGCACGGCGTCCACGCCGTACGACTGCCGGATCAGGTTCGCCTGCTCCACCGTCGCCGCCTCGTCGCGGGCCGGCGCGTGACCGCTGAGCACGGCGGCCTCGGCGAGATTGGGCGTGACCAGATCGACGACTCCGAGCATTCCGCGCAGCGCGTCGAGGCCGGCGTCGTCCAGCAGCCCCGCTCCGCTCGTGGATCGCAGCACGGGATCGACGACGATCGGGATCCCTTGTGCGGCAAGCGATTCGAGCACCGGACGGACGACATCGACGACTGCGCCTGAGCCGAGCATCCCCACCTTGACGGCGTCGATCCGCAGGTCCGAGGTCACCGACGTCAACTGCTCGCGCACGATCGCCGGCGGGAGCGGATGCACCGCCTGCACCCCCAGGGTGTTCTGCGCCGTCACCGCGGTCACGACCGTGGCCGCGTACGCCCCCAGCGCCGCGCACGTCTTCAGGTCGGCCTGGATCCCCGCACCCGCGCTCGGATCACTGCCGGCGATGGTGAGAACGACCGGTGGACGGCCCGCTGGTTGCCCCATGACCCAGCACGGTAGCGGCCTGGGTTACGGTGATCACACCACACGGGAGCCCTCGGCAGAGGGCTGAGATCGAGCTGACGCCGCTCGGACCGTCCGAACCTGCCCGGGTCATTCCGGCGAAGGAAGTGAGGAGTTCTCGCATGGTCGAGATTCACCCGCAGCACACCGTCCACCACCTTTCCGACGGCGAGATCCGGGTGCCGGTCACCGCCATCTCGTTGGCCGATTCTCCCGACGGCAGCCCCAACCCCGACGTCCACGTCTACCGAACCACCGGCCCGGAAGCAGACCCGGCCGTCGGCCTCCCCGCTCTGCGCGCGGACTGGATCCTGGGCCGCGACGACGTGGAGCCGTACGCCGGACGCGCACGGGCGTTGCAGGACGACGGCCGCGCCGCCACGCGCCGTGGATCCGCCTCCGAGGAGTGGCGGGGCGAACGGCGAAACCCGTTGCGCGGCAAGCCCGGCCGGACCGTCACCCAGCTGCACTACGCCCGGCAGCACCGGATCACCCCGGAGATGCGTTTCGTCGCGCTGCGCGAGGGGGTCGACGTCGAACTGGTCCGCTCCGAGGTCGCCGCAGGACGCGCGATCATCCCGGCGAACATCAACCACCCGGAGGCCGAGCCGATGATCATCGGTCGCCGGTTCCTCACCAAGGTCAACGCCAACATCGGCAACTCGGCCGTCACGTCGTCCATCGCCGAGGAGGTCGCCAAGCTCGGATGGGCGACTCGGTGGGGTGCGGACACCGTGATGGACCTGTCGACCGGGGACGACATCCACACCACCCGGGACTGGATCGTGCGCAACGCGCCGGTGCCGATCGGCACGGTGCCGATCTACCAGGCCCTGGAGAAGGTCGACGGCCGCGCCGAGGACCTGACCTGGGAGGTGTTCCGCGACACCGTGATCGAGCAGGCGGAGCAGGGCGTCGACTACATGACAATCCACGCCGGGGTGCTGTTGCGCTACGTGCCGCTGACCGCGCAACGGGTCACCGGGATCGTGTCCCGGGGCGGCTCGATCATGGCCGGGTGGTGCCTGGCCCACCACGAGGAGTCGTTCCTCTACACCCACTTCGACGACCTCTGCGAGATCTTCGCGCAGTACGACATCGCGTTCAGCCTGGGCGACGGACTGCGCCCGGGCAGCGTCGCCGACGCGAACGACGAGGCGCAGCTCGCCGAGCTGCGCACCCTCGCCGAACTGACCGAACGCGCGTGGGCGTACGACGTCCAGGTCATGGTGGAGGGCCCGGGCCACGTGCCGCTGCACCTCGTCGCGCAGAACGTCGAGCTGCAGCAGGAGTGGTGCCACGGCGCGCCGTTCTACACGCTCGGTCCGCTGGTCACCGACATCGCTCCCGGCTACGACCACATCACCTCCGCGATCGGCGCCGCGGTCATCGCGCAGCACGGCACCGCGATGCTCTGCTACGTCACCCCGAAGGAGCATCTCGGGCTGCCGAACCGGGACGACGTGAAGACCGGGGTGATCACGTACAAGATCGCGGCGCACGCCGCGGACGTCGCCAAGGGCCACCCCGGCGCGCGACTGCGCGACGACGCCCTGAGCAAGGCCCGTTTCGAGTTCCGTTGGAACGACCAGTTCGCGCTCGGCCTCGACCCCGACACCGCGATCGCGTTCCACGACGAGACGTTGCCGGCCGAGAACGCGAAGACCGCCCATTTCTGCTCGATGTGCGGTCCGAAGTTCTGCTCGATGCGGATCAGCCAGGACATCCGCGACCGCCACGGCGCACAGTTGCGGGCCGACCTGGACGTCAAGTCGCGCGAGTTCCTCGACCTCGGCGCCACGGTCTACGTCGAACAACCCGGCCGATGACCGCGGTGTTCGCCGCCCGCGAACACCACCCCGCAACCGCACAGCGCCAGGCAGCGCTGCGCGGCGGTGTCGTGGGCAATTACGTCGATCAACTGCACATCTTCGCTCCCCTGCTGGTGTTGACCCCCGCGCTGCCTGCGGTGGTGGGCGGTGGCGCGCGGGTCGTCACCGGGTCGCTCGTAGTGTTGGCGATGCTGCTGGGGCGGCCGGTCGGAGCGCTGCTCTTCGGACCACTCGGCGATCGGTACGGCCGGACCCGCACCACGGCGGTGGCCATCTGCGGCACCGCCGGCTGCTCGGCCGCGATCGCGCTCACCCCGACCCACGAGGTCATCGGGGCGGCGGCCCTCTGGTGGATCCTCGCGCTGCGGTTCCTGGGAGGGGTGTTCGTCGCCGGTGAGTACTCGGCCGCCATCCCGCTCGCGATGGAGTGGTCATCGCCGCAGCGCCAGGGTCTGGTGTCCGGGGCGATCATGGCGATGGCTCCACTGGCGCAGGCGACGCTCGGGCTGGCGGCGTGGCTGTTGCTGCGCGTCGACCCGCAGGCGTACGGCGCGTGGGGCTGGCGCATTCCGTTCCTGATGAGCGCCGCCGCGTCGATCGGGCTGCTGGTCTTCTACCGTCGCCGGGTCGCCGATCACGCGCCGCCGGCCGAACGTCGGCCGGGCCTCGGCGCCCTCCTTCTCGGCCCCCACCGCCACGTCTTCGGGCAACTGTTCGGGCTGATGACCGGGCTGTGGTTGCTGACCAACATGACCGTGATCGCGCTGCCCGCGCGTCTGCACCTGCCCGCCGCCCAGTTGCCCGCGGCACTGGCCGCGGCCGCCGTGGTGCAGGCGGCCGCGATGGCGGCCGCCGGACACCTGTGGACGGGGCTGGGCAGTCGCCGCTTCTTCCGCATCGCCGGAGTGACGAGTGCGGTGTTCGCCCCCGCGGTGTGGCTGCTGACCGTCGGCCTGCACGGTCTGGCCGCCGTGGCACTCTCGGCGGGTCTGCTCCAGGCGGTGGCGGTCAGCGCGTACGGCCCGATCGGCGCCCATCTGAGCAACGGTTTCCCGGCGCAGATCCGCTCCACGGGCTACGGCGCGGCGTACAGCCTGTCGATCGTGGTGCCGGCGCTGCACCCGTTCTACCTGCCGTGGCTGGGCCGCACCGTCGGCGACCGTACGGCGGTGATCGGGCTCCTGGTGGTCGGTGGGCTGCTCGTGGCGGCCTGCGGCAGACCGGCGCCGGTCCATGACTGAGGTGGCGCAGGTGTTGTCCGCGCTCCGCGCGCGGCGCCCGCTGGTCCATTGCCTGACCGGGTCGGTCAGTGCACCCCTGGTGGCCGACGGTCTGCTCGCACTCGGCGCCCGCCCGATGGTCACCGCGACGATCGGCGAGGCCCCCGCCCTGGTCCGTACGGCCGACGCGCTGCTGGTGAATCTGGCGGCGCTCGGCGAGGAGACGCAGCGGGCGATCCTGCCGACGGTCGCCGCAGCCCGCGAGTCCGTCGTCCCGTGGGTTCTGGATCCCGCCGTCGTCGGACCGACTCCGGTACGAACTCCCTTGGCGCACAACCTGACCCGGCTGCGCCCGGAGATCGTCCGAGGGAACGCCTCCGAGATCGCGGTCCTCGCCGGCGCGGCCACGACCGCACGCGGACCGGACGCGACCGTCACCGTCGAGTCGGCCGCCGATCGAGCGGACGCCCTGGCCCGCTCGCGGGAGACCGTCGTCTCGGTGTCCGGCGCGGTCGACCTGGTCACCGACGGTGTCCGGCGGGTCCGGGTCGGCGGTGGTCATGAGTGGCTACCACTGGTCACCGGGACCGGTTGCCTGCTCGGGGCGGTGACGGCGGCCTGCCGCGCGGTCGCCCCCTCGTTCGCCGCTGCAGCGGGCGCATGCCGGATCATCGCGGCCGCGGCCGAGCTGGCGGCACCACGCGCGCACGGCCCTGGCAGCTTCCGGACGGCGCTGGTCGACGCGCTGTTCGAACTGCAGCCCGATGACCTCGACCGGAACTCGCGATGAAACCGCCGTTGGACCTGCGGTGCTACCTCGTCACCTCCGGAACGGACCGCCGTACGGTCGAGGTCGCGGCGCTCGCCGCTGCCGCCGGGGCCGGGGTGGTGCAGGTGCGGGCGAAGGAGTTGTCGACCCGCGCACTGCTCGACCTGTCGGTCGCGGTTGCCGAGGCCGTCGCGGACGTCGCACCGACGACGGTCGTGCTGGTCGACGACCGGGCGGACGTGGCGTACGCGGCGCGATCGCAGGGCGCGCCGGTGCACGGGGTGCATCTCGGAACCGACGACCTGCCGGCCCGGGCAGCGCGCCGGCTGCTGGGTCCCGACGCGATCATCGGCCTGACCACCGGGACCGTTGCGCTCGCCCGATGGGCCGACCGCCAGGCGGTGGACGTCGATTACGTCGGCGCCGGACCGCTGCGACCGACGCCGACCAAGGACTCGGGACGTCCACCGCTGGGTGTGGCCGGCTATCCGCCGATCGTCGCGGCGACCGCTCTGCCCGTGGTGGCGATCGGCGGGGTGACGCCGGCGGACGTGCCCGCGTTGCGGCGGGCCGGGGTGGCCGGGGTGGCCGTGGTGCGGGCCGTCATGGACGCGCCGGACCCGGCGACCGTGGTGCGCGAGGTGCTCAGTACTCGCCCTTGACCACGAAGTAGGACCCGCGGATCTCACCGGCCAGCTTCGACTTCTGCCGTGCCCACTTGAACGCGGACAGCTCGGGCGGCGGCTCCATGCCCTCGGACAGCTTGAATCCGACGGCCCGCTTGCCACCGTCGGCCACGGTGTAGAGCACGTTGATCGCCAGGCCGGACTGGTAGAAGACGTGGACCCAGTGGATGCCGTCGACGTCGCAGACCGCGGCCTGCAGCGGCGGCGAGGCGATCTCGATACCGCGCTCGTCGTGCAGCACCTTGCTCACCCAGGCGACCGTCTCGGGCACGTCGGCGGCGGCGTCGACGGTGAAGTCGTGGTCGTACTTGGTCTTGAAGTAGCGGGCCTCGTTGGCCCGCAGGCCGGCGAGCGCGTCGGCCACCGGCGAGGACTCCAGCCCCTCGGTGGAGACGTTCTTGAAATCGACGACCTGACCCATCGGACTCTCCTGACTCGTACGGACGCGCCGACTCTACCCGCGGACAGACCCTTGACGATCAACTTTACAACTGACACGGTTTTGTCAACCTCGCGTGATCGGAGTCACACATGGCTGCAGACGTCTCGGGCACCGTGCCCACTGGATCGACCGCGCTCTGGCGCGATCGCAAGCGCTACCTCTGGCTGATCGGACTGGTGATTCCGTCCCTGGCCGTGGTCGCGTTCATCGGCTACGCCTTCACCGGCTGGAACATCTGGTTCTGGCTCGGCCCGATCCTCATCCTGGGGATCGTGCCCGCGATCGACCTCATCGCCGGACTCGACCGGTCCAACCCGCCGGACGACATGATCGAGGCGCTGGAGAAGGACAAGTACTACCGCTGGGTGGTCTACGCCTACCTGCCGATCCAGTACATCGGCTTCGCTCTGGCGATGTACGCCGCCTCGGGCGGCAACCCGGCCGCGTGGGTCATCGACCACGTCGGGCTGCACGACTTCTTCGTCGCGCACTTCCCGGCGCGGTTCACCTCCGACCTCAGCCTGAGTGTGCTCGACAAGATCGCGCTCTCGATCTCGATCGGCTGTGTCGGTGGCATCGGCATCAACACCGCCCACGAGCTCGGCCACAAGCGCGAGGACGTCGAGCGCTGGCTGTCCAAGGTCGCGCTGGCGCAGAGCTTCTACGGCCACTTCTACATCGAGCACAACCGCGGCCACCACGTACGGGTCGCGACCCCGGAGGACCCGGCGAGCGCCCGGATCGGCGAGAACTTCTACCAGTTCTGGCCGCGCACCGTCACCGGCTCGCTGAAGAGCGCGTGGCGGCTGGAGAAGCGTCGGTACGCCCGCCGCAACCAGCACCCGTTCCGGATCGGCAACGACGTGCTCAACGCGTGGCTGATGTCGATCGCGCTGTGGGGCGTGCTGATGCTCGCCTTCGGCTGGGAGATCCTCCCCTACCTGATCATCCAGGCGGTCGTCGGCTTCTCGCTGCTGGAGGTCGTGAACTACATGGAGCACTACGGCATGCTCCGCCAGCGCGTCGGCGCCCCGGGCAAGGAGCGCTACGAGCGCGTCAACCCCAGCCACAGCTGGAACTCCAACAACATCGCCACGAACGTGCTGTTGTACCACCTGCAGCGGCACAGTGACCACCACGCGAACCCGACCCGGCGCTACCAGGCGCTGCGCGACTTCAAGGAGTCGCCGGTGCTGCCGACCGGCTACGCGGGCATGATCGTGCTGGCCATCGTCCCGGCCGTCTGGCGGCGGGTGATGGACGAGCGGGTGCTCGACCACTTCGACGGCGACATCAGCCTGGCGAACATCTCACCGCGCAAGCGCGAGAAGGTGCTGGCGAAGTACGGCGCGACCGCACCCGTCCATCACGTCGACGCCCCGGCGCTCGACCTGCGTCCCGCTGCAATCGCCGGTGAGGTGCTCGCCGCGCGCTGCCCCGGCTGTGGCTTCACCTACGAGGTCGCCAGCGGTTGCGAGCACGAGGGATTCGCCGCCGGAACCGCCTGGAACGACGTCCCCGACGACTGGTGCTGCCCCGACTGCGGGGTCCGCGAGAAGGTCGACTTCGTCCCGATCGATCCGGTGGTGGCCTGATGCGAATCTCTGCAGATCTGTCCCGTTGCGAAGGCCTCGGCATGTGCGAGGCGATGGCCCCGGACTACTTCGAGGTGGGTGAGGACGGCACGGTCGAGGCCCACAGCGGCCCGATCGACCCGGCCGAGCGCACCGAGTTGCAGGCCGCCGTCGACGCCTGCCCGGTGCTGGCGCTGACCCTGCTGGACTGAGGTGAGCACGGACCGGACCGATCGACCGGTCGAACACCTGGTCGTCGTCGGTGCCTCGCTGGCCGGCAGCCGGGCGGTCGAATCCGCCCGGCGCGCCGGCTTCGCCGGGCGCATCACGCTCATCGGCGCCGAGGACCTGCCGCCGTACGACCGGCTCCCGCTGTCGAAAAAGGCGCTGCACGACGACGACTTCCGCGCCCCGGTGTTCCACGACCTCGTCGCGCTGCGGGACGACCTGGGTGTCGACGTACGCCTCGGTTCCCCCGCCACCGGGCTGAACCCGGCGGGACGGACCGTCACCGTCGACACGACCGAGATCGGATACGACGCGCTGATCGTCGCCTCCGGGTCACGCCCGCGGGCGTTGCCGGTCGGCATCTGCGGCAGTGCCCGCAGGGTGCGCTCGCTGCGCACCTGGGCCGACGCGGTCGCCGTGCGCTCGGCCCTGTCCGAAGGCGCACGTACGGTCGTGCTGGGCGGCGGGTTCATCGGCGCCGAGGTCGCCGCGGCCGCCCGACGTCGCGGGCTCCCGGCGACCGTCGTCGAGGCGGCACCCACCCTGCTGTCGCGCAGTGTCGGGTCCGCGGTCGGCGAACTGCTCACCGAACTGCACGCCCGCGCCGGCACCGACGTACGTCTCGGCCGGACCGTGCAGCAGACCGTCACCGATGACGGGCGGCTGACCGCGGTCGTGCTCGACGACGGCAGCCGGATCCCCGCCGACCTCCTGGTCGTCGGCGTCGGCACCGAACCGGCCACCGACTGGCTCGACGGCAGCGGCATCGAGCGGGACGACCAGCGCGCGCTGCTGTGCGACACCACGCTGCGTACGTCGGACCCCGCGGTCTTCGCCGCCGGCGACGTCGCCGCGGTGCCCCACCCGCGGTTCGGCGACCTCCCGCTGCGCCCGCAGCACTGGGCCAGCGCGGCCGAACAGGGCGCCCTCGCGGCGCGGAACGCGCTCAACCCGGCGAGCGCCCGGCAGCCGTTGGACAGCATCCCGAGCTTCTGGTCGGACTGGTACGAACACCGCGTGCAGGTGGTCGGCGTGATGTCCGGCGCGGAGGTGACGGTCGTCGACGAGCGCCCGGACTCGCTGCTGGCGATCGGCCGCGACGGCAACCGGGTCGTCGGCGCGCTGACCGTGAACCGTCCCCGACAGATCATGAAGTTACGCCGGCTGATCGCCACCGACGCCCCCTGGGCGGACGCGGTGCAACTGGCGACCGACTTCGCCGAACTGTCCGCCACGGCCGTCGCCGGCTGAGCGGCAACCCGGAAGGTCGAGCTGCGATGACCACCTACGCTGCTGTCATGTCGAGCAACCCCGCCGCCGGCTCCGATCGGCCGATGCGCCGAACGATCCTGGACGTCACCGCTCAGCTGACGGTGCAGGAGGGCTGGGCGAACCTCACGATGGGCCGCATCGCGCAGGAGGTCGGCGTCTCCCGGCAGACCGTCTACAACGAGTTCGGCAGCAAGACGACGCTGGCCGAGGAACTCGTCATGCGCGAGCTCGCCCGCTTCCTGCAGGTCGTACAGCAGGCCTTCGAGGACCACCCGGACGACTTCATCGATGCGGTCCGCGCCGCCGTACGCGGGGTCCTGGAGTTCGCCGCCGGGAACGCGCTGTTGCACACCGCGCTGAACCGCCCCGAACGCACCGACAGCGACCTGCTCGCGCTCATCACCAGCGACAGCGCTCCCCTGCTGGACAGTGCGAAGGCCGTGGTGACCGCGGCGGTGGAGAACGCCCGGGTCGAGGTGTCGCCGACCTACCTGCCGACCGTCGTCGACCTGGTCGTGCGCACCATCCTCAGCCACGTCGTCACCCCGTCGGGCACCCCGCAGGAGACGGCCGACGGCATCGCCTGGGCGACGTCACGACTCATCGGACCGGGCGCGCGGCACTAGCGACTCCCCCACTCCCACGCCGGCTGCGACAGCATCCCCTGCCCGCGCACGACCGTCTCGCCGAGGTCCTTGGCCAGCTCCACCAGCAACCGTTCGGGCAACGGCTCGCCCGCCTCGGCCGGTGACGGGTCGAGGTGTTCGAGCAGCGCCGCCGCGTGGGTGACGACGACGACCTGGGTGTGCTCGGCCGTACGCCGGATCAGGCGGCCGAGCGCCGGCAGGAGGTCGGGGTGCAGCGAGGTCTCCGGCTCGTTCAACACCATCAGACCGGGCCGGTCGACGCAGGTGAGCGCAGCCGCCCAGAGCAGGAACCGGAGGGTGCCGTCGGACAGCTCCCGGGCAGCCAACGGGCGCAGCATGCCGGGCTGTTGCAGGGCGACCTGCATCGCGTCGGTCGAGCCCTGCAGCACCACCTTCGACCCGTCGAAGGCGTCGGCGACCGCCGCCTCGAGGTCGCCGTACGCCGCCTCGAGAGTGGTCGCGACCGTCGCGGCGAGGTCGTGTCCGTCGCCGGAGAGTGCCGGCGTTCGGGTGATCACCTGGGGTTGTCGCGCGGGCGCGTCGGCGTCGGTGCGGAAGCCGTCGTAGAACCGCCACCGCCGCAGTTGGGAGCGCATTGCCGCGACCTCGAAGAACCGCTCCGGATCGGTGAACTCCGTCAGTAGCGAGCGGTACGTCGGCAGCCGGCCGACGTCGGCCCACGACCGTCCCTCGCGCAGTTCCACGACGCCGCGTTTTCGGCGCACCGAGGTCGTGCCGGGTCGCATCACCGATCCGCTGAAGATCACCTCACGTTTGATCTCCGGGTCGTGGTCGAACAGCGAGCCCGACGCCGGCGGGATGCCGAGATCGATGAGGTAGCCGAATTCGTCAGTTGCACAACCGAGTCCGAGGGTGATCGGCTTCCCGCCGCGCACCGTTCCCTGCACCGGCGCGCCGCGCCGAGCCGCCGTCAGACTCATCGGCCCGTCCCAGAGCGCCGACTGCAGCCCACCTTCACGGGCCAGCGACCCGACGACCTCACCCGCCGCGCAGTCGGCCATCAACCGCAGCGCGCGGTAGACCGACGACTTCCCCGAACCGTTCGCACCGGTGACGACGGTCAGCGGCGCCAGCGGCAGCACGACCTGGCGCAACGAGCGGTAGCCGGTGATCGCGACGGTGGTGATCATGGTCGGCACGCTAACGGCGAGCGCCGACAACGTCAGCGCTCGCCGTCCGAAGGCCCGCGGTGGGGTCAGTTGCAGGTGCCCCAGAACTGCAGTGAACGGCGCGTGGCCGACGGCAGCGAGCAGCCGATGCCGTCGGTGCCCATCGTCACGACGTGCCAGCCGCGCGCGTCGCGGCGCTCGAGCACCTGCGCCGGGTCGGTGCGCCCGTCCTTGGGCGTCACGACGACCGAGGCGTACGACCCGGAGATCCGCACCCGACCGACCCGCATGTCCGACGCCGGGACGTCGCCCAGGTACGGGTTGTGGTGCTTGGCGGCGTACGCGATCGCCGTGATGGTCCGCGACAGACCGGTCGAGGCACTCGCCTGGCCCGCGCCGGCGACCGAGACACCACCTGCCAGCAGCGTCGCCGTCGTCATCGTCACCAGAGCCCGCTTCATCATTGACTTCCTTTCGTCACGCCCCCGAGTGGGCTGCTTCATGGTGATTGGTCCACCACGTCCGTCGACGCCGCACCGCCGGTGCCGGTTGGCTTCGAAATCGAAACGTGACGAACCGGATCCGGGGCGGCACCGACGCGGCAGGATGAGTCCGGTGAAGACCTGCGAGATCGAGTCCCTGGATCAGCTCGACGAGGCGCTGCGACGCGGCCCGCGCTCCCTGCGCGGCGCACGCCTGCAGGACCTCGACCTGACGACGCGCGAGTCAGAACTCCTGCAGCACAACGACTTCCACGGTTGTGTCGTGCTCGGTGGGCGCGTCAGCGCGGCGCTCGACGACCACCTGCGGACGCACGGCGCGATCATCTTCCACGACGACCCGGCCGTGCCCGTCCCGGTGTTCCGCAACCGGTTGTACGACTACACCGATCTCTACGCCGGACTGACCGACGACGGGTACGCCGCGACGCCCGACGCCCGGGCGTACGCCTGGAGCCGGGACGTGCGGTCCGCCCGCGACGCGTACGCGACCCTGCAGCGCGCCATCCACGACGACTGCGTCACCGACGCCCTGCACGAGTGGGTCACCGGCCGCGCGATCGTCGGGGTGATGGGCGGTCACGCCGTACGCCGCGGCTCCCCCGGTTTCACCGAGGCGGCTCTGCTCGGTGCGCACCTCGCCGCTGCAGGCCGTACGGTCGCCACCGGCGGACGGCGTCGTCGCCCAGGGCGCGGCTCGCCGAATTCCCCGGACCCCGGCGCGCCTGGCGGCGCTGCCGCGTCGAGTCCTTCAGGCGGCGCTTCGGCCAGAATCGCGCGCCAGTGCTCGAC
>JASLFY010000116.1 GCA_030150425.1 Yimella sp.
TCGCAGGTCTCGAAGAGCACGAGGTCGGGCGTCCGCGCGGCATGCCGCCAGGGTGCCCGGGCGACGATGTCCTCGTCGGTCAGTTCGTAGTCACGGGGGACGTCGTATTCCCGGGTCGTCGTCATCGACGTTTTCCTCTCCAGCGGTGCCGCCCCACGCTATCAACGGCCGCCCGGCCCCTTGACCCAGCATCGCCCGATGAGGACGGTGGGGGCATGAGCATCAAGACCACCTGGTTCGGCGTCGTCCTGGACTCCACCGACGCGCGGGCGCTCGCGCACTTCTACGCCGACCTCACCGGTTGGACGATCTTCACCGAGGAGGACGACTGGGTCACCCTCGCGCCGTCGCGGGACGCCGGCTACAACCTCGCCTTCGCCACCGAACCGCTCTACCGGCCGCCGGTCTGGCCCTCCGAACCCGACCAGCCGCAGATGATGAGTCACCTCGACCTCGAGGTCGAGGACCTCGAGGCGGGGGTCGCCGAGGCGGTTCGGCTGGGCGCGCGGCTGGCGGATTTCCAGCCCCAGGAGAACGTACGGGTGCTGCTCGACCCGGCCGGGCATCCGTTCTGCTTGTACACCGACAGCTGATGGGGAGGTCTGCCCGTTGTCACACGCCCCCGGTAGGCCCAACACTGAGCAGCATCAACCGGATCCACTCGTGGGGAGAAAGATCATGAACCGCTCGAAGACCAGCCTGACCGGCCTCGTGACCGTGCCGCTGCTCGCCCTCACCCTCGCCGCTTGCGGCACCAACGGCAACGGCGGCAACAGCGGCACGGACGCCGCGTCGCCGCCGGCGACCGACACGACCACCAGCACGCCCGCCGACTCCATGTCGACGACCGCCCCGATGACCTCGTCGTCGGCCTCCTCGACACAGAGCACCAGCACGGTCACCGTCACCGAGACCCGGAGCGGGTCGTCGTCGACGGCGAGCTCGACCACCGGCGGGTCCGGCTCGGGCGGATCGTGGGTCACGACCGAACACCGGATGCGGCCGCGTACGGCCTCGGGCGCCGTGGCGCCCGGTTGGAAGACCGAGGTCGGCGACAAGAGCATCCTGTGCCTGAACCCGGACGGCAGCGACATGGAGGCCTCCCCGTTCGCCAAGGGCAAGGGCGTCTTCACCTGCGGTGCGACCGCGGCCTCGCTGCTGGCCTGCATGAACTTCACCGGCGGCAAGGTCGGCTGCATGCAGAGCGCCGATCAGAAGCTGGTGATGTTCAACTCGACCCTGCGCTATACCGGGGCCGCCTCGGGCAACCCGTGGCCGATCAAGGCGGTGCTGGCCGACGGAACCGTCTGCACCCCGATGAGCCACGACCAGGGCCACCACATCGACGACCGCACCGGCTGGCTCGGCTGCGGCACCAACTCCGAGCTGCTGACCCAGAAGGGCGGGAAGTACCAGTACTTCAACACCTCTGGCCCGCAGTGGACCGCCGAGTCGGTGCCGCTCAACGGGATCGCCCAGCCGAAGATCGTGAAGGTCAAGGAGATCTGGTTCGTCGAGGGTCAGGTCTGACCTCTCGCTGACGAATCCCAATGGCGGGTTGGTGTTGTCATGGCAACACCAACCCGCCATTGAGTTGTCCGGGAATACCTCCGGCAGCCGACTGTTACGATAGGTGACACGTCAACAACCAGCCCAGGAGGCAGGCATGCAGTTCGGCATCTTCACCGTCGGCGACGTCACCACCGACCCGGTGACGGGCCGTACGCCGTCCGAGAACGAGCGGATCAAGGCGACCGTCGCGATCGCGCGGAAGGCGGAGGAGATCGGACTCGACGTCTTCGCGACCGGCGAACACCACAACCCGCCGTTCGTCGCGCCGGCGAACCCGCCGATCCTGCTGGCCCACCTGGCCGCGCAGACCGAGCGGATCATCCTGTCGACCTCGACGACGCTGATCACCACCAACGACCCGGTGCGCCTGGCCGAGGACTACGCCTACCTGCAGCACCTCGCCGACGGCCGCATCGACCTGATGATGGGTCGCGGCAACACCGGTCCGGTCTACCCGTGGTTCGGCAAGGACATCCGCGCCGGCATCGAGCTCGCGGTCGAGAACTACGCGCTGCTGCACAAGCTGTGGCGCGAGGAGAACGTCAGCTGGCAGGGCAAGCACCGCACCCCGCTGCAGGCGTTCACCTCGACCCCGCGCCCGCTGGACGGCGTCCCGCCGTTCGTCTGGCACGGCTCGATCCGCAGCCCCGAGATCGCCGAGCAGGCCGCCTATTACGGCGACGGCTTCTTCCACAACCACATCTTCTGGCCGCCGGAGCACACCCAGCAGATGGTCGCGCTCTACCGGCAGCGCTTCGAGCACTACGGCCACGGCACCGCCGACCAGGCGATCGTCGGCCTGGGTGGTCAGGCGTTCATCGCGAAGAACAGCCAGGACGCCAAGCGCGAGTTCCGGCCGTACTTCGACCACGCGCCGGTCTACGGCGGTGGCCCGTCGTTGGAGTCGTTCAGCAAGGAGACCCCGCTGACCGTCGGTTCGCCGCAGGAAGTCATCGAGCGCACCCTCGGTTTCCGGGAGTACGTCGGCGACTACCAGCGCCAGATGTTCCTGATGGACCACGCGGGGCTGCCGCTCAAGACCGTCCTCGAGCAGCTCGACCTGCTCGGCGAAGAGGTGATTCCGGTGTTGCGCAAGGAGTTCGCCGCGCTGCGCAAGCCGGGAGTTCCGGACGCGCCGACCCACGCGTCGCTGCTCGCCGCACGTTCGAACCAGATGCAGGAGGTCTCGGAATGAAGCTCGTCGTCGTCAGCGCCGGACTGCGCAACCCGTCGTCGACCAAGCTGCTCGCCGACCAGCTGGCCACCGCGGCCGACCGCGCCCTGGGCGGGGTCGACGTACGCCACATCGAGGTCCGCGACCACGCCCGCGCCATCGCCGACGCCCTGCTGACCGGCTTCCCGACCGGGGAGCTGAAGGAGGCGCTGGCCGACGTGGTCAGCGCCGACGCGCTGATCCTGGTCACGCCGACCTTCCAGGCGTCGTACGCGGGGCTGTTCAAGTCGTTCGTCGACCTGATCGAGGAGGGCAGCCTGCGCGGCACCCCGGTGGTCCTGGCGGCGACCGGCGGCACCGAGCGCCACTCGCTGGTGCTGGACCACGCGCTGCGCCCGCTGGCCGCCCACCTCGGCCTGCTGGCCGTACCGACCGCGGTCTACGCCGCAACCAGCGATTTCGGCGCTCCCGCCCTGGATCGCCGGATCGACCGTGCCGCAACGGAATTGGCCACCTTGCTGGCCGGCGCCTCCGTACGCCGACCGGCCGACGACTTCACCGACATCACCCCGTTCGAGGAAATGCTGCGAGGCTGAACGGGGACAGGACTCGAAGGAGGCTTCGATGATCAACGAGTTCGACCGCTACACCTACGCCCAGCGACTCTTCCAGGAGCAGAAGTACGCCGCGGCCGCCCGCGAACTGGAGGGCGTCCTCGCCGAGGCGTCGCTGCAGCCGGTCAACGGCACCGGCGACGCGCAGCTGCTGCTGGCCCGGGCGTACTTCCACTCGGCCCAGCTGGGTCGCGCCGAGCGCGCCGCACGCGCCCTCATCGCCGACAACCCGGCGGACGGCTACGCGCTGATGCTGCTCGGCCGCACCCTGCAACGGGCCGGCCGCGGCGAGGAGGCGGCGGGATACCTGCGGCAGGCGGAGGCGCTCGGCGTCACCCCCTGACCCCACCCCCTGGAATCCGCGTGGGTTTCTGCCCTGCGCCGGCCCCGGCGAAGGGCAGAAACCCACGCGGATTCTTCATTGAACCTGAGCTCGGGTTCAACTACGGTCGAGGACATCCCACCGCCGACGAAGGGACCGTCCGTGGCCAATGTCGCCGACGCGGTCTGGCAGCACGCCGACCGCAACCCCGACCATCCGGCGCTGCGCGGCAGCAACGGAACCAACTGGACGTACGGCGAACTGCGCGCCAAGGCCGCGGCGTACGCCGGGGCGCTGCAGGCGTACGGCATCGGCCCGGGCGACCGGGTGCTGCTGATCGCGCCGAGCATCCCGGAGTTCGCGGCGGCGTACTACGGCGCCCACGCCGTCGGCGCGATCGTCATCACGATGAACACGATGGCGACCGGCCCGGAGATCACGTACGCCGCCGACGACGCCGGCGCGCAGCTCGCGAGCGTGCACACCCCCGCACTGGCGAACGCGCAGGCGGCGACGCCCGAGCAGCCGCTGACACTGTGGGAGCTGACCGAGGGAGGCGACCCGCCGCAGCAGGCGCAGCCGCTGGACCGACCGGTCGACCGC
>JASLFY010000118.1 GCA_030150425.1 Yimella sp.
GCGGCGACCGGGTGGATCATGGCGCCGTAGCTGCCGATGTACGACTGCACGACGTGTGCGGCGACGACGTTCGGCAGGGCCTCCTGCAGGATGTCGTTGGCCTTCGACTCACCGAGCAGCGTGTCGACGTACAGCGACCTCATGGAGGTCATGCCGCCCATGCCAGTGCCCTGCGTGTTGGCGACCAGACCGGGGTGAACCCAGCGCATCAGCTCCGAGGGCGAGAAGCCCGCGGTGATGAACGCGTCGACGGTGGCGACCAGGTTCCACAGCGCGACGCGGTCGACGGATTCGACCATGTCGGGCGAGACGCCCCAGCGGACCGGGTCGAAGCCGGTCGGGATCTGCCCGCCCACGGTGCGCGACAGTTTGGCGCGACGCGGGACGCGGATCTCGGTGCCCGCCAGTCGGGTGACAGTCCAGTCGCCGGTCTCGGCGTTGGGTGCGATCCGGGTGCGCTCGGGGTCGGCGGACGCGAACTCGCGGGCCGCCGCCTCGTTCGGCACCGAGAAGGTCAGGTCCTTGTCGAGGAACACCGACTCCAGCAGCGGCGAGGTGTTCTCGACCATGGCGCCCTCGTCCGCGTAGCGGCGGATGCCGACGCGCTCGATGACGGCGTCGTGGTAGCGCTCGGCGATGTCGGACTCGGCGACCGGGTCACCGGACTCGACGTCGTACCAGCCGGCCTTCGGGGTCTCCTCCCAGACCACCAGACCGGTGGTCCAGGCGAGCTCCAGCACGCCTGCGGCCGAGAGCTCCTCGTCGACCTCCATCTCGAAGCGGGTGCGAGCGGAACCGTACGGGCCCACTTCGCCTGCGCCGACGATGACCACGAGGTCCTCGGGCCGCGAGTCGAGCTGCGGCCAGGTGTGCTGCGCGGGCAGATCGGCGCGCGCCGGTGCGGGCAGTGCCGCGACGGTGACGCCGTCGATCTCGTCTGCGGCAGTCTCAGCCTCGTCGGCGGCGGGCGCCTCCGCAGCGGCGGTGGCGAGCGCCTTGAGGTCGATCTTCTCCGGGTCGAGACCCGCGGTCAGGTCGGCGATCACCGGCTCGGTGCGGGCGCTCTCCCGTGCCTCCGGCGAGCACAGCTCGACGAGGGCGTCGGCCATCTCCGGGGTGCTCCAGGTCTTGACGCCCGCGGCCTCGACCGCGTCCACCAGGCCGTCGTTGTGGCCCATGAGGCCGGTGCCCCGGACCCAGCCGATGAGGGCGTGGGCGAGGGTCGTGTGCTTGTTCCACGAGTCCTCGGCTCCCCAGCGGGTGACGAGGGCGTCGAGGGAGGCCTTGGCCTCGCCGTAGGCGCCGTCGCCGCCGAACATGCCGCGGTTCGGCGAACCGGGCAGAACCACGTGCAGGCGAGCACTGATGTCGTGATCCGCGCCGATGGCGGACAGACCGGCGATGAGCCGCTCCACCGACCACAGCAGGACCTTCATCTCCATCTCGGCGCGAGCGCCGGCGTCGGTGAGGTCACCGGCGACGCGCGGCGCCGCGAACGGGAACAGCAGCGTCGGCCGCATGACGGGCTTGATGACCGCCGTGCTGGCGCCCAGGTTCTCGGTCTGCTCGGAGCCGAGCCACTCGATCACCGCGTCCACGTCGGCGTACGACGCGAGGTTGGCGGGGATCACCCAGAGTGCGGCGTCGTGCCGGGCGTGGGTGCGGTACAGCTCCTTGTAGAACGCGAGGCGTTCGCTGTTCAGTCGCGACGTGGTGGCGACGACGGTCGCACCGCCGGCCAGCAGTCGGCCGACGACGGCCGCGGCGATCGAGCCCTGCGAGGCGCCGGTGACGACGGCGATGTCGTCGACGAACTCGCCGGGTTCCGGCTTCTGCGCGGCGTGCGCCATGGCGGCGTACGCGGTCGCGTGCTCCTGGTAGCCGAGCGCGAGGGCCTTGCCCTGCCACCAGGTGGCGTGCTCGGCGACCTCGGTGCCCGCGCCGGTCAGCGACTCGGCGAGAGCCTGGTGACGGTCGTGGACCTCGTCCTCCGAGAGCAGCCAGACGCGTGCCAGGTCCTCGCGGGCGCTGGCCCAGCGGTCGTCGAGCAGGACGGCGCGCTGCTCGTCGAAGGCCGGTGCGACAGCACGCTGCCAGTCGGAGCCCAGCTCGGCGCTGACCAGGTCGGCGAGGGCCGCGTTCGGGTCCTCGTCCACCGTCGAGGCGTCGACGACGTCGGCGAGCCCCAGCTGATCGAGGATGGTGTGAGCGGCGGTCGCGAGGACACCGTCCGGGCCGGTGATCTGCTCGGTGAACTCACCGAGCGCAGCGGCGTCGACGGTGCCGCCGGCCGCGGAGGCCGCGGCGGGCAGTTCCACGGTGATGCCGCGGGCCTGGCCGACGCTGCGGACGGCGCGGTCGATCAGAGCGTCGAAGTCGGCTGCCGAGGCCACGCCGCCGTCGAGCAGGTCGCCGAGGTCGCCGCCGCGGACGCTGGCGCCCTCACGGGAGCCGAGTGCCACGGCCACGAGGGTGTGGCGTCCCCAGCCGTCGCCGAGCTGCCACGCGGTGGTGACGCGATCGGTGATGTACGACGCGCGCTTGCCGATCGGGCCTGCGACCTTGCGGACCTGATCGCCCACGGCGTCGCTCAGGACGTCGCCGAGCGGCTTGTAGCCGCGCGCCAGGGTGCTGACGGTCGAGGCCAGCGCACCCATGTCCGCTTCGGCGGCACCGTCGATGGCGCCGAGACCGAGCTCGGTGCCGATGTCGAGCAGCAGCTGGTTGCGGCGCGAGGACACGCCGTCGCACAACGACTCGATGGTGTCGGCCGGACCGATCTGCGCCGGAGTCATCTTGGTCCACAGGGCGATCACGGCGCGGACCGCGTCGGCGGGACCGAACGCGATGTCGTCCGGGCGCGGGCCGGCGGCAGCGGCCGGAACCGGTGCGGGGGCCGCGGCGGCGGGAGCGGCCGCCGCAGCAGTCTCAGCGGGCGCCTCCTCGACGACGTCGTCCTCGACCGGCTCCGGCGCGGAGTCC
>JASLFY010000168.1 GCA_030150425.1 Yimella sp.
GCCGGTCGAGGACCCAGCACGGCGCTGCCGATCCGTACGTGGGTGGCGCCGGCGGCGATCGCCTGCTCCAGGTCGCCGCTCATCCCGGCGGACATCCATCCGGCGTCCGGGGCCACCGCGCGCACGGTCGCGGAGCACTCCGCGAGCCGGTCGAAGGCCACTCGTGGGTCCGCGCCGCGGGGCGCGACGGCCATCACTCCGCGCAGGTTCAGCGGCTCCTCCGCACCGACCGCGTCGGCCAGCGCCGCGAGATCCGCGGGCAGGACGCCGCCCCGGCCGGCGTCGCTGCCGTCCAGGTCGACCTGCAGCAGCACGTCCAGCGTTCGGCCGGCCCGCTCGGCGCCGCGCGCGAGGGCACGGACGATCTTGATCCGGTCGACGGAGTGGACGACGTCGGCGTACGACGCCACCCGGCCGGCCTTGTTCGACTGCAACTGGCCGACGAAGTGGACGGTGACGCCGGCGCGCTCCGCGGTCGACAGCGAGGCGACCTTCTCCCCCGCCTCCTGATCCTTGTTCTCGCCGATGTCAGCGACGCCGAGGTCGAGCAGTCGGCGTACGTCGTCGACCGGGAAGTACTTCGTCACCACGACGAGTCGGACTTCGGCGGGATCGCGGTCGGCCGCCTCGGCGGCCCGGACGATCCGTTCGCGGACGACGGTGAGCCGCTGGGACAGGTCGGCGGAGCGGGAGTCGGTCATCGGACCCGCCGCCCGATCAGTCCGGCGAACCGGCCGGCGCCGTGGTCGCGGCGGTGGGAGAACAGGCGGTCGCTCTCGCGGGTGCAGCCGGGCACCCACTCCAGGGAGACCTCGGCCTCGCGCAGCTGCGAGACGACTCCGGCGGCGACGTCGATCGCCGGGGTGCCGGTCCACGACACCGCGGCACTGGCCGGCGCGACGGACGCGGCCTCCGCGCGCATCTCCTCCGGGACCTCGTAGCACCGCCCGCACACGGACGGGCCGACCACCGCGCGCAACTCGCGGGCACCCAGCTCCTGCATCCGGCGTACGGTCGCCGGAACCACGCCCGCGATCATGCCGGGGCGGCCCGAGTGGACCGCCGCGATCAGCGGGGAGCGCACGTCGTACAGCAGCACGGGGGTGCAGTCGGCGACGAGGACGACCAACAGGTCGTCGGGGGAATCGGTGATCTGCGCGTCGCAGGTCGGCGGGGTCGGCTGCGGCAGCACCGCCACCTCGTTGCCGTGGACCTGCGCCATCAACCGCAGTTGGTCGACCGGGCGCCCCATTCCGGCCGCCACCCGGCGTCGGTTCTCCGCGACCGCGTCGGGGTCGTCGCCGACATGTCCGCCGAGGTTGAGCGACGACCAGCCGCCCTCGCTCACCCCGCCCCGGGAATGCGTGAACGCGAGGTCGACGACACCGCCGTCGACCTCGCGTTCGTCACGCCACCAGAACATCCGGTGCTCTTACTTCAGGAAGTCGGGCACGTCCAGGTCGTCGTCACCGTCGTCGAACGTGACCTCGCGCGGCGGGCGGGAGGTCGCGGCCTGCTGCACCTGGCCGGGGGCCTGCGCCGGACGCGCCTGCTCACCGGCCGGGCGGGCCTGCTGGGCGGGCTGACCGGCGGACTGCTGGGCCGGGGCCTGCTGCTGACCGGCCTGCTGGGCCGGAGCCTGCTGCGGCGCCTGCTGGGCCGGCTTCGCGGGGACCGCACCCGCGGCCTCGGCCGGCGACTGCACGCGCGGAGCGGCAGCGTCACGGCCACCGTCGCGGCGCGCCTGCGGAGCACCCTGCACCTGACCGAGCGCACGGTCGTCGGTGCGCTTGGTGGGGGTGCCGCCGTCGAACCCGGCGGCGATGACGGTCACGCGCACCTCGTCGCCCAGGGCGTCGTCGATGACCGCACCGAAGATGATGTTGGCCTCCGGGTGGGCGGCCTCCTGCACCAGGCGGGCGGCCTCGTTGATCTCGAACAGACCCAGGTCGGAGCCACCCTGCACGGACAGCAGCACACCCTGCGCGCCGTCGATGCTGGCTTCGAGCAGCGGGCTGGAGATCGCGAACTCGGCGGCCTGCACCGCGCGGTCCTCACCGCGCGCCGAACCGATACCCATCAGCGCGGAGCCGGCGCCCTGCATCACGGACTTCACGTCGGCGAAGTCGAGGTTGATCAGGCCCGGGGTGGTGATCAGGTCGGTGATGCCCTGGACACCGGACAGCAGCACCTGGTCGGCGCTGCGGAACGCGTCGAGCATCGAGACGTTGCGGTCGCTGATCGACAGCAGTCGGTCGTTCGGGATCACGATGAGGGTGTCGACCTCGTCGCGCAGCGCGTTGATGCCGAGGTCGGCCTGGCCGGCGCGGCGGCGACCCTCGAAGGTGAACGGGCGGGTGACGACACCGATGGTCAGCGCACCCAGGCTCTTGGCGATCTTGGCGACGACCGGGGCGCCACCGGTGCCGGTGCCACCACCCTCACCGGCGGTCACGAAGACCATGTCGGCGCCCTTCAGGACCTCTTCGATCTCCTCGGCGTGGTCCTCGGCGGCCTTCTTGCCGACCTCCGGGTCGGCGCCGGCGCCGAGGCCGCGGGTCAGCTCACGGCCGACCTCGAGCTTCACGTCGGCGTCACACATCAGCAGCGCCTGGGCATCGGTGTTGATCGCGATGAACTCGACGCCCTTGAGGCCGACCTCGATCATCCGGTTGACAGCGTTCACGCCGCCGCCGCCGATACCGACGACCTTGATCACAGCGAGGTAGTTCTGGGGAGATGCCATGAAAGTTGACCTTCCGGTTCGTTGTCTTGGTCCGTGCGTGCGTGGGCTGTCGATGTCCCACTGCCACCGGAATCGGAGGCCGCGGGGCGTCGCGGCGTGATACTCGCCCGCATACTACGCGGTCGAATCGCGCCACGCGACTATCAGGTTGTGGTT
Organism: Yimella sp.; assembly: GCA_030150425.1. GTDB lineage: Bacteria > Actinomycetota > Actinomycetes > Actinomycetales > Dermatophilaceae > Yimella. The sequence continues at coordinate 2,903 of JASLFY010000168.1, forward strand.
GAGGTTGACTCCTGGAGGCGGCTCAGGATCTGCGGACCGAGGTGGGTCACGTCTCCTGCACCGATGGTGACCACCAGATCACCCGGGCGAACGGTGGCAACCACGAGGTCGACGGTCTCCGCCGCGGTGTGCGTGCGTGTGCACGGCTTGGTCATCGCCGCCGCGATCAGGTCACTGGAGACGCCGGGGATCGGCTGCTCGCGGGCGCCGTAGACGTCCAT
>JASLFY010000185.1 GCA_030150425.1 Yimella sp.
GCCCAGCCCGGCGAAGGGCGGAAACTCACGCCGATTCGTGTGCGTCCTACGCTGGGCGGCATGACGCGACCTGTGGTGTTGGTGACCGGTGGAACCCGCGGAATCGGTCGGGCGGTGTGCGACGCGCTCGCCTCGGACCACACGGTCATCGTCGGTGGACGCGACCGGGCCGCGGTCGAGCAGCGGTGTGCGGCGTACGAATCCGCGGTCCCGTTCGTCGCGGACGTCGCCGACGGCGACGCCACCGAGGCGGCCGTACGCGACCTGGGGCTCGACCGGTTGGACGGGCTCGTGCACTCCGCCGGGGTCTCGGGCGGTTGGTCGACCGCCGACTCCACCCGCGACGTCTGGCGCTGGATGTTGGAGATCAACGTGATCGCGGTGTCCGATCTGACCCGGCTGCTGCTGCCCGCGCTCACCGCCGCGCAGGGCACCGTCGTGACGATCAACTCCGGTTCCGGACTGGTCGCGCGGGGCGTCGGCGGACACTACCCGGCGTCGAAGTTCGCCCTCACCGCGCTCACCGATGTGTTGCGGGAGGAGTTGCGCCCCAGCGGGATTCGCGTCTGCTCGGTCCACCCCGGTCGGGTCGACACGCAGATGCAGCAGGAGCTGGTGGCGTCCGAGAACCGGGCGTACGACCCGCTGGAGTTCTTGCGTCCGGAGTCGGTGGCCACCGCCGTACGGACTGCGTTGACGGCGACCCCGGACGCGACGTACGAGACGATCTCGATCCGGCCCGCACCGGCGGCGACCAACCGCCGCGCCTGACCGACGAGGTCGGCGCTCAGGCCGAGGTCGCCTGCTTCAGCTCGGAGCGGGTCGGCGGCTGGGCGCCCGCCCGGGAGACGGTGATCGCCGAGACCGCGATCGCCCGTTCGACGGCGGGCAGTACGACGTCCCAGTCGGCGGCGCGCAACCGGTCGCGGGCGTCGGCGGCGCCGAGCAGGTCGGCGTCGAGCAGTCCGCTGAGCAGTCCGGACATGAACGAGTCGCCGGCGCCGACCGTGTCGGTGACCGAAACCTTCTGCCCCGGAACGGTTTTCACCTCACCATCGAGGACGACGACCGCGCCCTCGGCACCGAGCGTCACGACCACGACGCGCGGGCCGAGTTGCGCCCAGAGGCGCGCCACGTCGGCCGGCTGGGCCTCCTCGCCGTAGAGCCAGGCGATGTCCTCGTCGCTGGCCTTCACCACGTCGGCGAGACCGACGAGCTCCTCGATGCCGGAGCGGTGATCGGCCGGGTCGCCCATCAGGCGCGGCCGTACGTTCGGGTCGAAGGAGAAGGTGCCCTCGGCGCGGTGGGCCACGGCCAGGTCGCGCACCTGCTCGGCGCCCGGCTGGAACCACGAGGCGATCGAACCGGTGTGGACGTGACAGCCGGTGTGCGGCACCGGGTAGGGCAGCTGCCAGTCCAGGTCGAAGGAGTAGGTCGCCGCCCCGCTCTCGTCGAGCGTGGCCTGCGCGGTCGCGGTGCGTTCGGCGATCTCGCCGCCCTCGACCAGCGGGATGTCGTCGGCCGCGAGGTGGTCGTGGATCGCGCGGCCGTGTTCGTCGTCGCTGATCCAGGTGGCCAGCTGAACGTAGTGGCCGAGCCGGGCCAGCCCGATCGCGACGTTCAGCGGCGAGCCGCCGACGTGTTCGCTCTCGGTGCCGTCGGTGCGGCGGACGATGTCGATCAGGGCCTCGCCGACGACGAGCGCGCGCGCAGTCACCGGATCAGCCGTTCTGGCGGTAGTCGTCGAGCTTCGCGGCGCGGTGGTGGGCCACGATCGAGCGGATCGTGCCGCTCTTGGATCGCATCACCAGCGACTGGGTGGTCGCGCCGGACGGGAGGTACTTCACCCCGTCGAGCAGCTCACCGTCGGTGATGCCGGTGGCCACGAAGAAGCAGTTGTCGCCCTTGACCAGGTCGTCGGTGGACAGCACCGCGTCGACGTCGTGGCCGGCGTCGATCGCGCGCTGTCGCTCGTCGTCGTCCTTCGGCCACAGGCGACCCTGGATCACGCCGCCCATGCACTTCATCGCGCAGGCGGTGATGATGCCCTCGGGGGTGCCACCGATGCCGAGCAGCAGGTCGATGCCGGTGCCCTCGCGGGCCGCCATGATCGCGCCGGCGACGTCGCCGTCGCTGATGTAGCGGATGCGGGCGCCCGCCTCGCGCACCTCGTTGCCGAGTTGCTCGTGGCGCGGGCGATCCAGCAGGACGACCGTCACGTCGGAGCGGTTCATGCCCTTCGCCTTCGCCACCCGGCGGATGTTCTCCGCGACGGGGAGGCGGATGTCGACCACGTCGGCGGCCTCCGGACCGGTGGCCAGCTTGTCCATGTAGAAGACCGCGCTCGGGTCGTACATGGAGCCACGTTCGCTGACCGCCATCACCGAGACGGCGTTCGGCTGGCCCTTCGCGGTCAGGGTGGTGCCGTCGATCGGGTCGACCGCGACGTCGACGGCGGGGCCGGTGCCGTCACCGACCTGCTCGCCGTTGAACAGCATCGGGGCGTTGTCCTTCTCGCCCTCGCCGATGACGACGACGCCGTTCATCGCGACCGTGCTGATCAGCTCGCGCATGGCGGCCACGGCGGCGCCGTCGGCGGCGTTCTTCTCACCGCGCCCGACGAACCGGGATCCGGCGATCGCGGCCGCCTCGGTGACCCGGACGAGTTCCAGGGCGAGGTTGCGGTCGGGTTTGATCGAGTACGACGGCTTGTCGGACATGGTGCTCCTCGGTCAGTGACGGACTTCACAGGCGGGCTCCCACCGAGCCTATCGGGCCGCCGTACGCGGAGTGTCGGGGTGCGGCGGAGTTGGGGGAGAGGGCGGTCGTACGCGACGATGGCGGGCGTGACTGTCCAGAACCCCGCACCTCCCGCCCGCCGCGGCATGCGCGGCAACGCCCGCAGCATGGTCATCTCGATGATCGTCGTCGCCGCCGCGGTCGTCGGCTGGGTGGCGCTGACGCCGCGCGTCGACAAGGTCGACCGCCCCGCGGTCGACGTGCACGGCATCGCCCGGGAGGTCGGCGACGGCCAGCACTGGACGGTTGCCTACCCGCAGCCGGTGCCGAAGGGCTGGATCCCGACGAACGTGCTGCTGGTCCGGGACGAGAACCTGCCGCCGACCTGGCAGGCCGGTTACGACCTGCCCGACGGGAAGTACATCGCGGTCGAACAGACCAAGACCGGCGCGGCCGACTGGGTGAAGGCGCAGACCAACGGTGGTGTCGACAAGGGTGCCGTGCAGATCGGCGGCATGTCCTGGAGCAAGCGGTACAACGCGGGCAACGGTCAGGTGTCGCTGGTGGCCGCCAAGCCGTTGAACGGGCTGGCCACGGTCGTCACCGGCAAGGCCGACTGGTCGCAGCTGGAGACCTTCGCGAAGGCCCTGAAGCCCTTCGCCGGCTGAGCCGGTCACTCCGGCGGTTCGGTCTCCCCGCGCAGCTTCTCGACCCGTTCGGTCGCGCCGTCCAACCAGGTGCGGCAGTGGGTCGCCAGCGCCTCGCCGCGCTCCCATAGACGCATCGACTCCTCCAGGCTCGCCGACCCGTTCTCCAGGGTGGCGACGATCGAGGCCAGTTCGTCGCGGGCCTGTTCGTAGCCGAGCTCGGCGACGTCGTCGTTGGGTGCGGAGCTGGGTTCTGCGGGCATGCGGGTCAGCCTACGTCCTGGCCGTCGATGACCGGGCGGGCCGCGAAATCGCCGTGCGCCAACGTGATCCGCAGCAGCGAGTCGGGCTCGATCTGGTCGAGGTCGGTGGCCACCGAGCCGTCCCGCAGCCGTACGACGGCGAAGCCGCGCTCCAGCGTCTGCTGCGGGGAGTACGCCCGCAGTTGGGCGTGCAGGTGGTGGACCCGGTCGTGCTCCCGTTCGAGCCGGTGGGTCAGGCGTACGCGGCCCCGCTCGCGCAGCGCCTCGACGGCGGTGGCGCGGGTGGTGATCATCGTCATCGGGTCGGTCAGCACCGGCCGGTCCAGCAGCGCGGTGAGCCGCTGCCGTTCGACGACGAACCGGCGTTCGACCGAGCGCGCCGCGGCCTGCCGCAACGCGCGTACGGTCTCCAGTTGCTCGGCGAGATCCGGCACGATCCGCTTCGCGGCGTCGGTCGGCGTCGAAGCGCGCAGGTCGGCGACGAAGTCCAGCAGCGGGGAGTCGACGTCGTGGCCGATGGCGCTGACGACCGGCGTACGGGCGCTGGCGACGGCGCGGACCAACGTCTCGTTGGAGAACGGCAGCAGGTCCTCGAAGGAGCCGCCGCCGCGGGCGATCACGATGACGTCGACGTCCGGCGCGGCGTCGAGTTCGGCGAGGGCTGCGGTGACCTCCGCCACCGTGTTC
>JASLFY010000206.1 GCA_030150425.1 Yimella sp.
CCCGACCGCCGCCGGACGGGCGGCGGGATCGGAGCAGGAGGCCGCGGCCTGGCGGGAGGTGGTGGCGAAGGCGCCGGACGCGAACACCGTCTCGATGCAGCGACAGTTCGTCTGCCACTGGCGCTACGCGAAGGGGAAGGCGACCTGGAACCTCGAGCCCTGGCGTCCGGCGGTGTCGCTCGACGAGGTGATCGCGGCGTACTGCAATCCCGGTGGCCCCGAGTAGGCCGGGTGTGGCACTGTGGTCGGCGGCGCGGCTCCGCGCCGAGCCCGGCACGCAGGCCCCAGCCCTGGTGCAGACGGCGAAGGGGAGAACATCCTCGGGCGCAACGGAATTCGGACACCTTGCAGGCGCAGGCTGGGGATGTGCAGTTGAGGTGAACCATGACCGCTGACCGTGATTTCAAACAGCTGGTGCGCGCCCGGATGGCGCAGACCGGGCAGAACTACACCGCCGCGCGCGCCGATCTCCTGGTCGAGCGCACCGAGCACGGCCGTGCCGCCGAGACCGAACACCGCCGGGTCGTCGCCCGCTTCCTGGTCGACGGGACGTTGCGGTCGATGCCGACCAAGCGCAAGTCGCTCGCCCAGGTGCTGCTGGCGCTGGTCGAACTCTTCGAACCGGGGCGCGACTACTCCGAGTCCGAGGTGAACGAGCTGCTCGCGGCGGTGTGGCACGACCACGTGTCGTTGCGCCGCGAACTGGTCGACTACGGCTATCTCGAACGCTCCAACGGGGTCTACCGTCTGCCGCAGCAGCCGCCCCACCGCCACCCGCAGTACGCCCAGGAGCTTCCCCAGTGGGAGGCGTTCTGGTTGCCGGAGTACCTCTCCCGGACCGATGACTGAGCCGCAAGCAAATGGAGGATCGGTGTTGCCAGGGCAACACCGATCCTCCATTCGGAGTGGAGTCACTCGCCCTGCTGGGCGGCGACCTCCGCGTGGATCTTCTCCATCGGCAGCTCACGGAGCTGCGAGATCAGGTCCTTGAGCATCGCCGGGGGCAGCGCACCGGACTGGTTGAACACCATGACGCCCTCGCGGAACGCCATGATCGTCGGGATGCTGCTGATGCCCATCGCGCCGCCGAGCTCCGGCTGCGCCTCGGTGTCGACCTTGGCGAACACGATGTCGTCGTGTTCGTTCGACTCGGCCTCGAAGACCGGCGCGAACATCTTGCACGGGCCGCACCAGTCGGCCCAGAAGTCGACGAGCACGATGTCGTTGTCGTTGATGGTGGCGACGAAGTCGTCCTTGGTGAGTGCGCGGGTGGCCATGTGGCCCTCCTGGAAGTCGAGTGCAGTTCCCTCGTTCCAACGTCGCAGCGCCCGCGACATTCCCGCGACTTGGCAGGATCGACCCATGAGTCACCACGCACTGCGCCCGATGACGGGCCGGGATCCGCACGAGAGCGGTCGCGTCGCCAGCAGCCTGGAACTGCTCTACGACCTGACCTTCGTCGTCGCGATCGGGATCGGCGCGTCGTACTTCGCGGAGGTCACCGCGGCCGGACACGTGGTCGACGCGCTGATCGGCTTCGGGTTCGTGATGTTCGCGGTGCCCTGGACGTGGATCAACTTCTCCTGGTTCGCCTCCGCCTTCGACACCGACGACTGGCTCTACCGCCTCACCACGATGGTGCAGATGGCCGGGGTGGTGGTGCTGGCGCTCGGCATCCCGTACGCGTTCGAGTCGATCGAGAAGGGCCACCACTTCGACAACAAACTGATGGTCCTGGGCTACGTCGTGATGCGCCTCGGCCTGGTCTTCCACTGGTGGCGGGCCTCGCGCGGCTGCGACGGCGACCTGCGGCGTACGTGTCTGCGGTACGCGGTCGGTGTCACCGTCGTGCAGGTCCTCTGGGTCGTCTACGCACTGGCACCGATGTCGATCGGGACGGCGCTCGTCGTGGCCGTGCCGATCATCGTGGTCGAACTGCTGCTCCCGCCATGGGCGGAGCGCGGCGCCCAGACCCCGTGGCACCCGCACCACATCGCCGAGCGCTACTCGCTGTTCGCGATCATCGTGCTGGGCGAAGGCGTGGTCGGTACGGCGGCGTCGTCCCGCGACCTGGTCGTCGGACACGGTTGGACCTTCGACGCCGTCGCCGTCGTGGTCGCCGGTGTCGGCCTGACCTTCGGGCTGTGGTGGGTCTACTTCCTCTGCCCGTTCGGCGAGATCCTGCACGCCCGCCGCCGCGCGTCGTTCTGGTTCGGGTACGGCCACCTGCTGGTCTTCGCCGCGATCGCCGCGGTCGGCGCCGGACTCCACCTCGCGGGCCTGGCGATCGAGGGCAAGTCGTCGTTGTCCGCCGCGGCGACGGCAGCCGCCTTCACCGTCCCCGTCGCCGCGTTCGTGCTCGTCACCTTCGGTCTCGTCGCGGTCACCGCCGGCTACTTCGACCGTACGCACGCGGTCGACGTCGTCCTCACCGTGCTGCTGGCGGCAGCCTCGATCGGCGCCGCCGCGGCCGGTGCCGACATCGCGGTCAGCCTGTTGATCGCCCTGCTGATCCCGTGGGTGACCGTGGTGACGTACGAGGCGTTCGCGCACCGCGACTTCGGTCGTGCGATGGACGGACTGCACGGCTGACCGCCGGGTCATTAGCCTGGCCCGGTGACCTCCCAGATCAGCTGCACCATCACCGACGGCATCGCCGACGTACGCCTCGACCGGCCGGAGAAGTACAACGGCCTCACCTTCGAGATGTTGCGCGATCTCGCCGCGACCGCGCACCGGTTGCGTCGCGACCGCAGCGTCCGCGCCGTGGTCGTCAGCGGCAACGGCGACGCCTTCTGCGCCGGCCTCGACTTCGCGTCGGTGTCGAAGAAGCCCTGGCAGATCCCGGTCGGGATGGTGCCGGTGCCCTGGCGCGGCACGAACGTCTTCCAGGAGGCCTGCTGGGCGTTCCGCCGGATCCCCGCGCCGGTGATCGCCGCGGTCCACGGCCACTGCTACGGCGGCGGCATCCAGATCGCGCTGGCGGCCGACTTCCGGTTCACCACGCCCGACGCGAAGTGGTCCGTCCTGGAAGGCAAGTGGGGCCTGATCCCGGACATGAGCGGGGTGCGCAGCCTGTCCGATCTGGTCGGCGTGGAGACGGCCAAGCGGCTGACCATGACCCACGAGATCATCAGCGGGCAGCGGGCCCACGAGCTCGGTCTGGTCGGCGAGGTCAGCGACGACCCGTACGAAGCCGCGCTGGCGTTGGCCCACGAGCTGGCGACCAAGTCGCCCGACGCGCTGGCCGCCGCGAAGCGGCTGTTCGACCGGCAGCGCCACGCCAGCGCCCGGCGTACGTTCCTGGCGGAGCGGCACGAGCAGGTGAAGCTGCTGCTCGGACGCAACTCCCGGATCGCGCGTACGGCCGGGTTGAAGCGGGAGACGCCTCGCTTCGCGGACCGCAGCAGCGCGTAAGTCTCAGCTGGGATCGGTCCGGATCGCGAAGCCGTACCGGCCGTGCCAGTCGGCGACGGCGCGTACGTCGCGGGCCGAGTCGCCGTCCAGCCGCCCCATCAGGCCCAGCGCGTTGAGCGTGGCCGCCCGCGTCTCGGGGCGGTCCAGCAACGACGCGGTGAGTTCGTGCGGGATCGTCTGCCCGGTGCGGGCGCAGGCGGTGAGGCCGTGGACGACCACGTTCGGGTCGTTGCTGCGGACCAACTGCAACAGCAGGCCCGCGTCGTCCGGCCGCACCTGCCGCAGCATCACCGCGGCGCTGGCTCGTACGTCGGCGTCGGCGTCGGTGGTCGCCAGCTGCACCGCGACCCGCGCGATGCTGTCCCGGTAGGGGCTGGCCGCGATCAACAGGTGCGCGATCTGGCGCCGCTCCAGCAGAAGGTGGGACAGCGACTCCTTGAGCAGCCGGACGATCATGTCGTCCTCCGGCAGGCCGGACTCCTCCCTGGCCGCCGTGACATAGCTGTCCAGCTGGGGTGGGGCGCTGATGATCACCCGCTGCGTCGGCACCGGAACGACGGGCGCGCCGATGGTGCGACTCGCCGTCTGGCC
>JASLFY010000219.1 GCA_030150425.1 Yimella sp.
GTCAACGAGGAGTTCGGCACCACCGTCGTGGTGATCACCCACGAGATGGACGTCGTCCGCACCCTCGCCGACCGGGTCGCGGTGTTGGACGGCGGCAAGGTTGTCGAATCCGGCGCGGTGCATCAGGTGTTCTCGGCGCCGCAGGCCGACGCGACCCGCCGACTCGTCGGTGCCACCCTCGACAACCGACCGGATCACCTCGAGTGGCAGGCGCTGAAGGAGCGGTACTCCGGGCGACTGGTGACCGCGACACCGTACGCCGGCAAGACGCTCGGTCCGATCATCGCCGGTGCTGCCGGGCGCGGCGTCGGGCTGGAGATCGTGCACGGCGGAGTCACCCGGATCAAGGGCTCGGAACTGACCACCTTCACCTTTGAACTGACCGGCGACCACGACGCGGTCGCCGGCTTCGTCCAGGAACTGCAGGACGTCGCGGACGTCACGGAAGGAGCGGCATGAGAACCGCGCAGACCGACTGGAGTGTGCTCGGGCCGGTGTTGCAGGACTCGATCCTGCAGACCCTGCTGATGGCGCTCGTCACCGTGGTCGTCGGCGGCGGGCTCGGACTCGTCCTCGGCGTACTGCTGCACACCACGCGCTCCGGCGGACTGCTGGCCAACCGGTTCGTGCACACCGTGCTCAACGTGATCGTCAACATCGTGCGACCGATCCCGTTCATCATCTTCATCACCGCGGTCGGACCCCTGACCCTGAAGGTCATGGGAACGACCGTCGGCACCCGCGCCGTGCTCTTCCCACTGGCGCTCGCCGCCACCTTCGGCATCTCCCGGATCGTCGAGCAGAACCTGGTCAGTGTCGACCCGGGAGTCATCGAGGCGGCCGAGTCGATGGGCGCGTCGCCGTGGCGGATCATCCGGACCGTACTGCTGCCCGAAGCGCTCGGCCCGCTGGTCCTCGGCTACACCTTCGCGTTGGTCGCCGTGGTCGACATGACCGCGATCGCCGGTGCGATCGGCGGTGGTGGCCTCGGCCAGTTCGCCATCACGTACGGCTACCAGCGGTTCGACTGGACCGTCACTGGCGTTGCCGTGGTGATCATCATCGTGCTGGTGCAGATCGCCCAGTTCTCCGGTAACGCGCTGTCACGCAAGGTGATGCGCCGCTGATCCGACGGCGCGGGATGGCTCCCGCACGGTCCGAACGTCGGACAATCTGACCATGCAGTTCCCGCGCTACTGGATCCGGCTGCACCAGATCCTCGACCCCGCGACGATCGCCGACACCGCGACCGACCGGGTCGACGCATGGGGGTGGTCGGACACCTCCGTCGAGGAAGCTCGGACCGTCGCCGAGCAGCGGCTCGCCGGCGCTGCCCAGGCGGCCCGAGCCGGCACTCTCCCGGCCGGTGACCCGCATTGGTATTACCCCCGAATGCCGCTGCGCGAGAACATCCTCGGACAGGTCGGCGAGCAGGCGCTGATCACCCGCAATCGCTATGGCGCAGTGATCCTGAACAGTCCCAGCCTGTTCATCGCCGACATCGACCTGCCCGGGCCGGAGCCGGCGAAACAGTCGCGCATCGGCCGGCTGTTCGGCCGTAAGGAGCTGGAGAAGCCGGTCGACCCGGCGTACGACGCGCTCGTCCCGGTGCGCTCGTACGCGGCGGCGAACCCGAGCGTCGGCGTACGCATCTACCGGACCGCGGCCGGGCTGCGGGTGCTGCTGACCGGCATCACCGTGCCGGCCGGGTCGCCGCAGTCCCGGGCCCTGCTCGAGCAGTTCGGCTCCGACCCGCTGTACGTCTCGCTCTCGGCCACCTACTCCAGTTACCGGGCGCGACTGACCCCGAAGCCGTGGCGCTGCGGGCTGGCCGCCGCGACCCGGATCCGGGTACCCGACGGCGAACCGCTCGACCACACCGCTTTCGCGGCTCGCGCCGACTGGGTGGCCGCGTACGACCGGGCCGCCCTCGGCTACGCGGTGTGCGACCTGATCGAGGTCAACGGGCCGGCCGCTTCCGCCGACCAGGCGGTCGTGGTGCAGGAGCACGACCGTGTCTGTCGGGTCGGGAGCGGGCTGCCGCTGGCCTGACTCGTCACCGCGTCGCCGAGAGAACTCCTTTTGTGTCGCTCTGACTTTTTATGCCATACTGATTTTTGTCAGACAGACATCAATCAAGGAGGAGTCATGGCCGACATCACCCGCTACCCGTTCGTACGACACCTGCGCGGGTCGACGACCAGCCACGTCGAGCAAGTGCGGGCCGGGCGCAGCGTGCGCGCCGGGGTCGGCGCGTCGTTCTGGTTCCGCCCGCTGAACGCGGTGCTGAACGAGGTCCCGGTCGACGACCGCGAACTGCCGCTGCTCTTCCACGCCCGTACGAAGGACTTCCAGGACGTCACCGTGCAGGCGACCGTCACCTTCCGGCTCACCGACCCGACCACCGCGGCCGGCCGCATCGACTTCTCGATCGACCCCGACTCGGGTCAGTGGCGGGGCGCGCCGCTGGACCAGGTCGCCGGGCTGTTGTCGGAGACCGCCCAGCAGTACGCGATCGACCTGCTCGCGACCGTCGACCTCGCGACCGCGATGGCCGGCGGCGTCGGCCCGGTCCGCGAGGTCATCGCCGAGCGCCTCGCCCACGACCCGCGGCTGGGCGAGACCGGCATCACCGTGGTGAGCGTCCGCGTGGTGGCCGTACGCCCGGAGCCGGAGGTCGAGAAGGCGCTGCGGACCCCGACCCGCGAGCAGGTGCAGCAGGACGCCGACAAGGCGACCTTCGAACGCCGCGCGCTGGCCGTCGAACGCGAGCGGGCCATCGGCGAGAACGAGCTGCAGACCCGGATCGAACTGGCCAAGCGCGAGGAACAGCTCGTCGCCCAGCGCGGCGCGAACGCCCGTAGCGAGGCCGAGCAGGCCGCCGCGGCGGCGCGGATCGGCAACGACGCCGAGGCCGAGCGGGTCGTCACCCTCGCCGAGGCGCAGGCGCGCAGCACCCGGATGGCCGGCGCCGCCCAGGCGGAGGCGGAGGCGGCCCACGTCGCGGCGTACCGCGACATCCCGGAGGCGCTGATGCTCGGCCTGGCGGTGAAGGAACTGGCCGCGAACCTGCCGAACATCGACACCCTGGTCGTCAGCCCCGACCTGCTCAGCAAGGCGCTCGCCCACCTCGGCGCCAAGGAGGGGGCATGAGCCTCACCCCGCGCGTGGTGCTGGTGCACCGCCGCAGCGAGTACGAGGAGTTGCTGGCCACCCATGGCACCCGCGGCCAGGCGCAGTTCTTCCTGCGCACCCGCGGGCGCGACCTGGCAGAACTCGAGGACCGGCACCTGGCGCAGCAGGAGGCGCTGCGCCAGGCAGCCGCCGCGATCCCGCTCGACTGGCGCCGCGGCACTCTCGAGCGAGCGGACATCCCGCGCTTCCTGTTCGCCCCGGACGACCTGGTGGTCGTCGTCGGACAGGACGGCCTGGTCGCGAACGTCGCGAAATACCTGGACGGTCAGCCGGTGATCGGGAGCGACCCCGAGCCCGGGCAGAACATGGGCGTCCTGGTCCGGCACCGGGTTTCGGAGCTGGCCGAGCTCTTGCACCAGCCCCGGCCGGAGGAGCGCACGATGGTGCGGGCGACCCTGGACGACGGTCAGACGCTGGTCGCGTTGAACGAGATCTTCCTGGGCCACGCCTCACACCAGACGGCGCGGTACGACCTCGCGGTCGGCGGGGTCACCGAGAGTCAGGCGTCGTCGGGGCTGGTGGTCGGCACCGGAACCGGAGCGACCGGC
>JASLFY010000351.1 GCA_030150425.1 Yimella sp.
GGTCGCCCATCGCGCTCGTCGCTGCGCCGACGCTCGCCTGGCGTGTGCTGGCGAACAACCCCAACTACTGGGACACCGGCTTTCACTACGACGTGGTTCCGTGGGCAGTAGCCCTCGTCGCCGCCGTCGACGGGATCTCCCGAACATCCTCGTTCCGAGTGGGTGCAGCACGGGTCGTGATCGCCGGTGCCAGCGTTGTCGCGGTCGGACTGGGTGTCTTCACCATCGGTGACCGTTGGGGTGGCCCAGCGGCGCTGGTGTCGTCGAGTCGAGGGGTGCGGGATGTCGAGCACCTGACAACGAAGGTTCCCGACGGCGCCCGAGTGGCAGCGATCAACTCGCTGGGGTCGTACGTGGTGGCGCGCACCAGAACGTTCAACCTTCGTCCGGGCCTTCGGCAGCCCGTCGACTACCTGCTGTTCGCAACTTCGGGGCCCTGGTCGAACGACTTTCCGGCGTGCGCGCGGCACGCGGTGCTTGCCCGAGCCCATCGGGAGGGCTGGCAGGTCTGGACCACCGGGTCGTACGTCGTGGTTCACACGGGGGACAAACAGGCGGCAGCGGCCGCGTACCGGTCCTGTGGAACCTCTTCGTAGCGCCGTCGGTGACTGACGGACTGCGCTGATGCAGTAGGGCGGCTGGGGCTTGAACCCAGGACCGACGGATTATGAGTCCGCTGCTCTGACCGGCTGAGCTACCGCCCCGCGCTCGCAAGGAACGAGCCCGCTGAGATTACGTCACATCCCGGAGCCCGGGCGAGCCGGGCGCCCGGGTTGGCCACGGCTGCGGCATGCTGGGCGGGTACGTCGGAAGGGGCGGAGGATGAACGCAGGGGAAACCCTCGGTGGGCGCTATGAGCTCCGCACCCCCATCGCCGGTGGCGGCATGGGTGGGGTGTGGTCGGCGCAGGACGAGGTGCTGGACCGTACGGTCGCGGTGAAGGTGATCCGACCGGAACTGGCTGACGATCCCGACTTCGCCCGCCGCTTCCACCACGAGGCGCGCACGGCCGCGAAGCTGAGCCACTCGAACATCGCAGCCGTCCACGACTTCGGTCGGGACAACGGCGTCGACTACCTGGTGATGGAGTTCGTCCGGGGCACCTCGCTGGCCGGGCTGATCGACCAGCGAGGCGCGCTGCCCGTCGACCAGGTCGTCTCGCTGATCACCCAGGCCGCCGCCGGCCTCGAGGCCGCCCACGAGGCCGGGGTGGTCCACCGTGACGTCAAGCCGGCAAACATCCTGATCACCGAGAAGGGCACGGTGAAGCTCACCGACTTCGGTATCGCCCGCGCCATGGGCGAGGCGAAGATGACCCGCACCGGAGAGGTGATGGGCACCGCGCAGTACCTCCCGCCCGAGGCCGCGCTGGGCCATGAGGTCACCGGGCAGAGCGACCTCTACTCCCTCGCCGTGGTCGCGTACGAAGCACTCCAGGGGCGCCGACCGTTCAACGCCGACTCCGCGGTCACCCTGGCGATGAAGCACGTCAACGAACCACCGCCGCCGTTCGGCGTCCCGGTGCCACCGGGCGTACGCAACGCGGTGCTGCACGGCCTGGCCAAGAACCCGGGGCAACGGCCGCCGGGCGTCGGCAACTTCGCCCGCGAGCTGCGCGGCGGGTTGGCGCACACCCCGGCGCCGATGCCGGTCCAGGCGACCCATGCCGGGTGGGCGGGACCGGCCTCTGGCCCGAATTCGGGGCCGAACTCCGGCCCGTCCGGCCCGATGGCAGGTCCGCCGTCCGGTCCGCAGGGGCAGCGCACCTCTGGTCCGCAGCAGTTCGGCGGGTACGGCGCCGGCCCGTACGGAGCGGCCCCGTACGCCGTGAAGGCTCCGCGTCGCCCGGGCGACAAGGCCGCCCGCACCATCGGCTGGACGTGGATCGGCCTGTGCGCGCTGGTGCTGATCAGCTTCGCGTTCCCGTGGGCGACGCTCGGTTCGCAGAGCTGGACCGCCTTCCAACTCGACACCGCGGCGTCGTACGACCCGAACCCGGCCGGCACCGCCGCCGCCGTCATGATTCTCATCGGAACACTGATCGTCGCCGGTCTCGGCCTGCCGCAGGCACTGGGCAAGGGCCACCTCGGATTCGGACTGGGCGCGCTCGTGGTCAGCCTGCTCACGGGAGTGATGTGGTTCGGGGCGCTCGCGACGGTCGACGGAACCAGCGACAACCCGAGCCCGTTGTCCGGAGGAGTGGGCCTGTGGCTCTGTCTCGTCGCCGGGCTGCTGGTCCTCGCGACGGTCATCACCTCACTGTTCAAGAGACGCTGAGGCGGCACACAGCGAACGTCCAGATTGAGTTCGTAGCGTTCACTCCAGAAGCCCGGGTCCGTCGACCTCCCCCTCCCTGTCCCGACGGCCCGGGCTTCTTGCTGCGCGCGCCAATTTCTTTGCGCCACAAGCGTGTCGGTTCTCGCATCCCGTGACGGGTGGTGCGAATGTGATCTCGTACGGCACAATGGGACCCACAACTTCAAGCACTGCGCTCACACACTGCATGGCTGGCGCCGCGAGGCCGTTGGGGAAGACGTCCCTCGCACAACAAGGAGGCCAGGATGTCTGCGGTGAATTCGCGCGTCACGCGCGGGGTCGTTTTCGTCCACTCGACCCCTTCCGCGTTGTGCCCGCATGTCAGCTGGGCGCTGGAGAACGTGCTCGGCTCGGCCGTACGTCTGGAGTGGACCACCCAGCCGATGGCGCCCGGTCTCGTCCGCGCCGAGCTGTCCTGGATGGGTGAGCCCGGAACCGGCGCGAAGCTGGCCAGCGCGCTGCGCGGCTCCGAACACATCCGCTTCGAGATCACCGAGGAACCCAGCCCCGGCTGCGACGGTTCCCGCTGGTCGCACACCCCGAGCCTGGGCATCCACCACACCTGGACCTCCGCCAACGGCGACGCCGTGGTCAACGAGGACCGGCTGCGCTCGGCGCTGGCCGCCAGCAAGGGCGACCCTGAGGCATTCCGCGGTGAGATGGCCGAGCTGCTCGGTGTCGCTTGGGACCAGGAGCTCGAACCGTTCCGCTACGCGGGCGACGGCGCGACCGTCCGCTGGTTGCACCGCGTCAGCTGACCCCACACAAACGCTGTAGTACGCAACAGACGCTGTAGGTCTACCTACAGCGTCTGTTGCGTACTACAGCGTTTGCGTCGCCGGAGGGCGTCGGTCAGAGCGGGATGTTCCCGTGGTCACCGCGTCGGGCCGGAGCACCGGCGATGGCTACCGCGATCGCACTACGGGTGACGGTCGGCTCGACGATCTCGTCGATCACGCCGATCTCGACCGCGCGCGGCAGACCGCCGGCCAACACCGCGTGTTCCGCCGCCAACTGCTCCTCGACCGCAGCGCGCTCGGACTCCTCGACCTCTGCCAACCGGCGGCGGTGCAGGATCCGGACGGCGGCGACGTGGCCCATGACGGCGATCTCGGCGCCGGGCCAGGCGAACACCCGCGTCGCCCCCAGCGAGCGGGAGTTCATCGCGATGTACGCCCCACCGTACGTCTTGCGGGTGACCAGGGTGACGCGCGGCACGACCGCCTCGGCGAACGCGTGCAACAGCTTCGCGCCGCGGCGGACGACGCCGTCCCACTCCTGGCCGACGCCGGGCAGGTAGCCGGGCACGTCGACGAGCACGATGAGCGGCACCCCGAAGGCGTCGCACATCCGCACGAACCGGGCCGCCTTCTCCGCCGAGGGGGAGTCCAGGCAGCCGCCGAGGCGCATCGGGTTGTTGGCGATGACACCGACCGTACGCCCGCCGAAGCGGCCCAGGGTCGTGACGATGTTCGGCGCCCAACGGGCATGCAGCTCAACGGAATCCGAGCCCTCGTCCAGCAGGTCGGAGACCAGCGGGTGGACGTCGTACGCCCGCTTGGGCGACTCCGGGAAGGTGGCCGACAGGTCACGGTCGGTGATCGAGGCGACGTCGAGCTGACCCTGGTTCGCGAACAGCGACACCAGGCTGCGACCGCGGGCGAAGGCGTCCTCGGTCGACTCGGCGACGACGTGGACGACACCGGAGCGGCGACCGTGCGGCTCGGGACCGCCCAGCCGCAGCGCGTCGACCTGCTCGCCGGTGACCGAGCGGACGACGTCCGGGCCGGTCACGAAGACGCGGCCGTCGGGGCCGAGGATCACGATGTCGGTCAGCGCCGGGCCGTACGCCGCGCCACCGGCCGCGGGGCCGATGACCACGGAGAGCTGCGGGATCTTGCCCGACGCGCGGGTCATGATCGCGAAGACCTCGCCGACGGCGTGCAGAGACACGACGCCCTCGGCGAGCCGGGCGCCACCGGAGTGCCACAGGCCCACGACGGGAACCTGGTCGGCCAGCGCCCGTTCGTACGCCGCGACGATCGCCTTGCAGCCCTCGACGCCCATCGCGCCACCCTGGATGGTGGCGTCACTGGCGAACGCGACCGCGCGGTTGCCGTCGACGGTGCCGATCGCGGCCAGCGCACCGCTGGTGTTCTGCTCGGTGATCAGCTCGACGCTGCCGTCGTCGAAGAAGAACTCGAGCCGCTTGCGCGGGTTGCGCGGGTCCTTCTCCGGGTCGATCTTCGGGCGGGCCGCGGCCGACGCCTGGGCGGATGCCTCGTTGGGTTGGCGGGCCATCAGATGCTCTTCACCGTCATGGCGACGTTGTGGCCGCCGAATCCGAAGGAGTTGTTCAGGACCGCGATGTCGCCCTCGCCGAGCGCACGCGCCTCACCGGTG
>JASLFY010000365.1 GCA_030150425.1 Yimella sp.
CAGCCGGGCACTCGATCAATGATACGGAGCCGTGGAACGACCGACAAATCAGTCGAACTCCTTGCCCTGCAACGAAATTCGCCGCTTTCGAGCACTCCCGATGGTATGTCGTACAGCTGATTGCACAAAGTTTGTGCAATATTTCGCGGCCACGGGGACACTCAGCAGCGCCGCGAATATGTCGGATTCGCCGTACGCACCGCGACGACATCGGCGACGATGACGCCGACGTCGGGCGCGCGGCCCGACGGCCTCGGGCGGGGGAAACACACAGCACGGACCTACGGGGGCACCTCCCGTCCGGGCGCCCCGAGGTGGACCACGACCGCGGGGAGGACGGCATCACACCGAGTGCCGCACGCCGAGCATCCGCCGCAGCGGCGGCGCCTCGTCGTGTCCACGTGGTCGACCCGAGCCCGTTCGTACGCTTCGCGCTGCACCGCGGGATCGCCGAGCGGGACGCGCACATCCCGGTCGGAGTCCTCAGCGGCCACTGGTTGGCCATGCACGACTGGGGCTACGGACCCGACGTCGTGGTGCTGCGGGCCGCGATCGGCGACATCTGGCCGGTGCTGCTGAAGGTGCGCGCGCTGACCCGGCTCACCTGCCGCTCGGTTGTCATCCTCGACACCCGGCGGTACGCCGCCGCGGTCCCCCGCCTGCTCGCCGCCGGCGCCGACACCGTGGTGCCGGTCGACGCCGACGTGGACACCCTGGCCGACGCCGCCGTACGCAGTGCGCTGCGGCCGGAGCCTCCGGTGCGAACTCCCGAAGCGGGCATCTGCCTGCCGGACCGACAGCTGCAGATCGGCTGTCTGTACGCCTCGGAGCACGGCTACACGGCCAGCCAGATCAGCACCGCGATCGGCATCGACCCGGAGACCGTGCGCTCCCACCTGGAGAACTGCCGGGCCCAGTTCCGCGCCCACGGCATCGACGTCTCCAGCCGCGAACGACTGCGAGCTGTACTGCTCGAGCAAGGACACCTCGTAGGCATGCTGGGGTGGGCGCCGTGACGCCCGAACTGGTCCTCTACGGCCTCGATCCGCTGGAGGCCGATGCCGTCTGCCGCGTCATGCGCGCGATCGGACTGCCCCCGGCGACCGCTGCCGCCGTCGGCGACGAACTGCCCGATCCCGACCCCGACCGGGTGATCGTGAGCACGCCCCCCAACGGGGAGCCGTGGGACCCGGGTCCGTTGATCACGGCGCATCGATCCGGCCACCGCGTCGTGCTGCTCGGTCACCCCGAGCCGGTGACCCTGACCGTGTTGCGCGCGGCCGGGATCGAATGCGTCAAGCGCAACCAGGTCGCGGAACTCGCGCGGATCGCGCTCGGGGACGCCGCGGATCCGCCGGCCACCGCGACGGGCCCGGCTCCCCGCACGCCCCGGCTGACCCCGCGCGAGCGGATGATCTGTCAACTGCTGGTGGACCACCCCGGCATCACGCGCGAAGGCCTCGCCGAGGAGCTGGGGGTTTCACAGGCGACCGCGAAGGTCCACCTGGGGAACGTACGCAAGAACCTCGGCGCGATCGGGATGTCGCAGGCCGCGCTCGTGCAGCACATCCTCGCGCTGCGCGTCCTGAACTGAGTCAGTCCAACACCCGTACGGCGCGCGCCTCCCGCGCGCGGGCGGCCAGCTCCGCGTCCGGTGGGTAGCCGACCTCCTCCAGGCACAGCCCGTGTGGCGGCATCACCGCGACCTGCGGATCGCGGCGCCGGCCGGCCAGCACCTCGGCCGCCCAGTCCACGTCCTTGCGCCCCTCCCCGACCGGCACCACCGCGCCGACCAGGGCGCGGACCATCGAGTGACAGAAGGCGTCGGCGACCACGCGGCCGACGAGGACCCCGTCGGGGTCGCGGGTCCAGCTGTAGTCGAGCAGCGTGCGTACGGTCGTCGCTCCCTCCCGCTTCTTGCAGAACGCGGCGAAGTCGTTGAGCCCCAACAGTTTTCCGGCGGCCTCGTTCATCCGGTCCACGTCCAGCGGGCGACGTAGGACGACGGTGTCCCGGCGGCGCAGCGGGTCGAGTTCCTGGGGCTGGTCACAGATCCGGTAGCTGTAGCGGCGCTGCGTCGCGGAGAACCGGGCGTCGAATCCGTCCGGCGCGACCGCGACGGCGCGCACCACGACGTCGGCCGGCAGGACGCCGTTCAGCCGGGTGACGGCAGCAGCCGCAGGCGTACGGTCCGAGCGCCCGGGCAAGGTCGCGAAGGTCGCTTCGTCCAGGTCGAGGTGGCAGACGGCGCCGCGCGCGTGGACCCCCGCGTCCGTACGCCCGGCGACGGTCAGCTTCGGCGGGTCCGTACGCAGCACGGTCGCCCACGCCTCGCCCAGGACGGTCTCGACCGTACGTCGGCCGGGCTGGGCCGCCCAGCCGGAGAAGTCCGTCCCGTCGTAGCTGAAGTCCACTCGCACTCGCACCCAGCGAGCCTACCGAGCGTCCCACTTGTCCCTTCTTTACCCAGATATGACCAAATGCTGACGCGCGACGTGATACGGGGCTAGCCTCGTAGCAACCAAGCCTGGGGGGTATTGAGATGGACCACAT
>JASLFY010000392.1 GCA_030150425.1 Yimella sp.
CCACGGTTCGCGCCGCGCTCGCGCGGCGACTGTCCGACTTCGCCGGACACACGGTGCTGGTCACCCACGACCCGCTCGACGCGCTCACCCTCGCCGACCGGATCCACCTGATGCAGGACGGGGCGCTCACGCCCGCGCAGACGCCGGCGCAGATCGTGGCCCGGCCGCTGTCGCCGTACGCCGCCAGGCTGGTGGGCCTGAACCTGCTGCCCGCGGTGGGTGCGGACGGCCAGGTTCGGGTCGACGGGCACGTCGTCCACGCGGCCGGGTCGGGCGACGGACCGCTGTGGCTCGCGGTGCGACCCACAGCTGTCTCGCTCTGGCCGACACAGCCGGACGGGTCACCGCGCAACACCTGGGCGTGCACGGTGACCCATGTCGAACTGCTCGGACAGAGCGTCCGGATCGGGCTGGACGCCGGATTCCCGCTGGTCGCCGAGGTGACCGTGGACGCCCTCGGTCAGCTCGGGCTGCAGGTGGGCTCGTCGGTCTGGGCGACCGTCAAGGCCACCGAGATCGACACCTACCCGCGCGCGACGGACTGAACCGTCAGCCCAGCTCGGCCCTGACGGCGGCCGCGAACCGGTCGACGTCGGCCTCGGTGGTGTCCCAGCTGCACATCCAGCGCACCTCGCCGGTGACTTCGTCCCAGAAGTAGAAGTGGAAGGACTCCATCAGCTTCAGCGAGACGTTCTTCGGCAGCACCGCGAACACCGCGTTCGCCTGCACCGGGCGCGGGACGGTCAGCCCCGGCAGATCGCGTACGGCCTCGGCCAGGCGCTGCGCCATCTTGTTGGCGTGGGCCGCGTTGCGCAGGTAGAGGTCGTCGGTCAGCAGCGCTTCGAGCTGGGTCGAGACGAAACGCATCTTGGAGGCCAGCTGCATCGACTGCTTGCGCAGGTACTTCATGCCGCGCACGACGTCCTTGTTCAGGACCAGGACCGCCTCGCCGACCATCAGGCCGTTCTTGGTGCCGCCGAAGGAGACGATGTCGACACCCGTGTCGGTGATCATCTCCTTGAAGCTGACGCCGAGGGTCGCCGCCGCGTTGGACAGGCGGGAACCATCGACGTGCAGGACCCAGCCCTTGGCGTGGGTGGTCTCGGCGATCGCGCGGATCTCCTCGACGGTGTACGCGGTGCCCAGCTCGGTGGTCTGGGTGATCGACACGACCCGCGGCTGCGCGTGGTGCTCGTCGTCCTTGCGGACCGACACGGTCTCCAGCAGCTCCGGGGTGAGCTTGCCGTCGGGGGTCTGGACGAGCATCAGCTTCAGACCGCCCATCCGCTCCGGCGCCGCGCACTCGTCGACGTGGATGTGGGCGCTGGCGGTGCAGACGACCGACTCCCAGCGCTCGGTGACCGCCTGCAGCGCAACGACATTCGCGCCGGTGCCGTTGAACACCGGGTACGCCTCGACGCCCGGGCCGAAGTGTTCCGCGAACACCTCCTGCAGGCGCGCGGTGTAGACGTCGTCGCCGTACGAGGTCTGGTGGCCACCGTTCGCGCGGACGATCGCGGCGAGCACCTCGGGGTGGATGCCGGAGTAGTTGTCGCTGGCGAAGCCGCGGTCGGTCGGGTCGTGCAACGGCTTGAGTTCAGCAGTCTGTTCGGTCACTGCGTCATCCTCTCAACTGGTTCTGACGGGCTGTACGGCGCCCGCACCGGTCATGACTGTGGCCCACGGAATCCCTCCTTCCGTGGGCCACAGTGCAGCGAACTTCAGCAGTCCTGAAGCTCAGAGCGTGGTGATGCGCCCGTTCACCTCGGCGGCCGGCTCGTCCCAGAGGCCGGCCAGTGCGCTCGCGACGGTCGCGACCGGCGTGAAGCGCTCGCGGTCGCCGAGAGCCATCACCCGCAGCACCGTGGCGGCCGCCTCGGAGTTGCGGAAGGAGTGCGCGACGGCCAGCGTCCAGGCCTCCGCGGCCGCCTTCGCGGCGACGTACGCGGCGTTCTTCGCCGTCGGCTTCGCGACGCCGGTGCTGGACACGATCGCCAGCCGTCCGCCCGCCTCGAGCAGCGGGTCGTGCAGCGCCCGGGTGGTGTGCTGCAGCGTGCGAATGATGTTGTCGTGCAGGAAGTCCCAGTCGGCCAGGTCGGCCTCGACGATGCCCTTCCCGCCGCGCCAACCACCGACCAGGTGGAACAGCCCGTCGATCCGGCCGTGCTCCTCGGCCAGCTCGTGGCCGAACGCGAGGGTGGCCGGCTCGTCCAGCAGGTCCAGCTCGACCGGCAGGTAGCGGTCGGTGGCCGGACCCAGCCGGTCGAGCGAGCGCCCGACGGCGACGACGGTCGCGCCCTGCTGCACCAGCAGGTCGCTCACCGCCCGCCCGAGCTCGCCCGCCGCGCCGCTGATGACGACGGTCCGCCGGCTCACGCCGCCTCCTGGGCGGTGATGCCGCGGGTCGACTCGATGACGCCGGTGAGCTTCTTACGCAGCGCCTCGTAGAAGACGTTGAGCGGGAACTCGTCCGGCTGCACCAGGTCGGTCAGACCCTTGACCGGGCCGTCCAGCGGCAGCGCCTGCGCGCCCTTCGCCCACGTCGAGGCGGGGTGCGGCTGCACGTACGTGGTGACGAACTCGTACGCCGCCAGCCAGTGCGCGACGCGGGAGCGGTCGATGCCACTGCGGTAGAGGGTCTCGACCTTCTCGCACAGCTCGACGATGACCTCGGGCACCCGGCGCCAGTCGAAGGACAGCTTGTTGTCGGTCCAGCGCAGCGCGTCGTTCTTGTGCAGGTAAGCGAACATCAGCTGGCCGCCCAGACCGTCGTAGTTGCGCACCCGGTCACCGGTGATCGGGAAGCGGAACAGGCGGTCGAACAGGATCGCCAGCTGCACCGAGCGGGCGTACGGCTGCCCCTCCTGCTCCAGCTTCACAGCCTCGCGGAAGGTGGACAGGTCGCAGCGCAGCTCCTCCAGGGCGTACATCCAGAACGGCATGCGCTGCTTGATCATGAACGGGTCGAACGGCAGATCGCCGTGGCTGTGGGTGCGGTCGTGGATCAGGTCCCACATGGCGAAGGTCGACTGCGCCAGCTCCTGGGAGGCGATCAGGCGCTCGGCGTCCGGCGGCAACTGCAGGCGCAGCAGGTCGGCAGCCGACTCGGTGACGCGGCGGAAGCGGGCGGCCTCGCGATCGCAGAAGATCGCGCCCCAGTGGAACTTCGGCACCTCACGGACCGCGACGGTCTCCGGGAAGAGCACCGCGGAGTTGGTGTCGTAGCCCGGGGTGAAGTCGATGAAGTTCACCGGCACGAAGGCGGGGTTGACGTACGTCTGCTCGACCTCGGCCAGCCACTGCGGCCACGGCACGCTGATCAGCAGCGCCTCGAAGACGCGGTCCAGGTTGCCGTTCTGGGTGTACATCGGGAACACGACGAGGTGCTCGATGCCGTCGATCCTGTGCTGGTCGGGGCGGAACAGCAGCAGCGAGTCCAGGAAATCCGGCACACCGAAGCCACCCTCGACCCACTTCGCGAAATCGCCCGGCAGCGCGCCGAG
>JASLFY010000002.1 GCA_030150425.1 Yimella sp.
GCGCGACTTGAAGGTCGACGTGTGTTCGAGGGCGTCGACGAGGCGGATGAACAGCGGGCGGGCGTACGTCGGCAGTTCCTTGCTCAGGTGGTCGCCGAGCTGCTTGCCGTCGAACGTCGCACCGTCCTTGAGCACGACGGCGGCCATGCCGGCCTTGCCGTCGCAGCCGGGCACCTCGACGCCGAAGACGGTCGACTCCTCGACCATCGGACTGCGGTCGAGCTCGGCCTCGACCTCGGTGGTCGCGACGTTCTCACCCTTCCACCGGAAGGTGTCGCCCAGACGGTCGACGAAGGAGACGTGCTGCAGGCCCTGCTTGCGCACCAGGTCGCCGGTGTTGAACCAGCAGTCACCGTTCTTGAACCCGTTGCGCAGCAACTTCGTCTCGGTCGCGTCGGCGTCGGTGTAGCCGTCGAACGGCGCGCGGTCCGTGACCTTGCTGATCAGCAGACCGACCTCGCCGGACTTCACCGCGGTCAGCCGCCCCTTCGCGTCGCGCAGCGCCTCACCGGTCTCCAGGTCGTACGCGACGACCTTGTGCGGCAGCGGGCAGGTGCCCGCGGTCTCGTCGATGTTGAACGCGTTGATGAACGCGATGTTGCACTCGGAGGCGCCGTAGAACTCGGCGATCCGGTCGATCCCGAAACGCTGCTGGAACTCCTTCCAGATGTCCGGGCGCAGGCCGTTGCCGACGATGACGCGGATCTTGTTGTCGCGGTCGCTGCGCTTCGCCGGTGCGGCGAGCAGGTAGCGGCACAGTTCGCCGATGTAGACGAAGGCGGTGGCGTCGTACGCGCGGGCCTCGTCCCAGAACTTGCTGACCGAGAACTTCGGCGAGACGGCGAACGCCGCACCACCGGCCAGGACCGCGCCGAGCGCGACCGTCACCGCGTTGTTGTGGTAGAGCGGCAGCGAGCAGTAGAGGGTGTCGCCGGCGTGCAGTCGGACGCCGAGGGCGCCCAGGCCGCTGTACGACTTCAGCCAGCGGTAGTGGGTCATCACCGACGCCTTCGGCAGGCCGGTGGTGCCCGAGGTGAAGATCAGCAGCGCCCGCTCCTTGGCCACGATCGTGGCGCAGACCTCCGGGTTCGCGGTGCCCTTGCCCTCGGCCTCGGCGGCGAGGCCGGAGTACGTCAACACCTGCTGCTCGTCGGCGATCGCGCCGGCGGTGGCGAAGTCGTCCTGCAGGTCGTCGGCGAGCAGGACCAGACGCGCGTCGAGGATCTTCAGGCTGTGGGCCAGGACCTCGTGCTTCTGGTTGTAGTTGATGAGGCCGGCGACGGCGCCGAGCTTCACGACGCCGAGGATGATCAGGATGCTCTCGAGGTCGTTCGGGGAGTTCACGCCGACCACGTCGCCCTGGCGCACACCGCGCGCGGCGAACACCTCGGCGTACTGGTTCACCCGCTCGTTCGCCTCGCGGTAGGTCAGCACCCGGTCGCCGCCCTTGAGGAACGGCCGGTCCGCGTTGCGCTCGGCGACCCGCTGGAACTGCAGACCGATCGAGGCCTTGTGGTTGGGCTTGCGAAGGACCAGTCCCGGTGCCTCACGGGTCAGCACACCCAGGTCGGGGGCCATGCTGACCAGGCCCTTCGTGACGTCCAGGATGCCGACTCGGCGACGGGTGATGCTCAACGTGACTCTCCTCACAGGGTGGACCGCCTGCCAGGGTAGCCCGCGCGGCTACCCGCCGGTAACGAACGTGGTCGGGCTCCTTGGCCGTCTCGCGGGCTGAGCGAAATACCGGTGGCGGCCCGCGGCGCCTCCACCTACCCTTGGACCATCATGTGGAGCTGAGTCCGAACCGTCCCGCGCCCGAGGCCATAGCCCGGCGGGTTTCTGCGTTCCCCAGGACCTGCGATGAATCACCTTGAACTGCAAGACATCTCCCACACGTACGACGGCCGTTGGGTGCTCGACGCCATCGACCTGACCGCCCCCGCCGGCGCCCGCGTCGGCCTGGTCGGGCAGAACGGCTGCGGCAAATCGACCCTGCTGCGGATCGCCGCCGGAGTCGAGTCGCCGACCCGCGGCAGCGTGCGTACGCCGGCCGACGTCGGCTTCCTCGCTCAGGACACCGGCCTGCCCGCCGACGCGACCGTGGCCGAGGTTTTGGCGCGGGCGCTCGCGCCGTTGCACGACGCCGTACGGGAGTTGGAGACGCTCGCCGCCGACCTGACCGCGCCGGGTGCGGCGTCGGCGTACGACGACCGGCTCGCCTGGGCGACACGGCACGACGCGTGGAGCGCCGACGCCCGTGCGGCCGCGGCGGCCTCGTCGCTCGGACTCGGCCACGTGGACTCGGGCGCCCGCGTCGGGTCGCTGTCGGGCGGGCAACAGACCCGGTTGGCGTTGGCGGCGTTGCTCGCCCGCCGGCCCGATTGCCTGCTGCTCGACGAGCCGACCAACCACCTGGACGACGCGGCGCTGGAGTTCCTGCAGCGCGAGTTGCTCGAGTCCGCCGGGGTGGTCGTCGTCGCCTCGCACGACCGGGTGTTCCTCGACGCGGTCTGCACCACGATCGTCGACCTGGACCGCACCCACTTCGGGGTCGACGGGCAGGGTGGGCGGACGTATGCCGGCAACTACACCGAGTTCCGCCGGCTGCAGCGCATCGCGAAGGTGCGGTGGCAGGAGGACTTCGAGGCGCAACAGGAGGAGTTGAACGAACTACGCGTCGCCGCTCGGACCACGAATCTCGATGTGGCACACAACCGGCCGGCGCGCGACGGCGACAAGTTCATTCACGCTTTCAAAGGCGCGCGGGTGCAGCAGACGGTGTCGCGTCGGCGGCGCAACGCCGAGCAACGGATCGCCGAGATCGAACGGTCGCTGATCGCCAAGCCGCCCAAGGAGCTGCGGTTCGGCGGCGCGTTCGAGGCGGCGTCGGCCGGTTCGGTGCGGGTACGGGACGCCCGAGTGGCCGGACGATTCGCGGTGTCCGACTCGACGTCGCAGCGGGTGATCATCTCCTGCTGACCGGTGCGAACGGCAGCGGGAAGTCGAGCCTGCTGACCGCGATCGCAGGCGAGCTACCGGTCATCGAAGGATCGGTGGACGTGTCCGCGCGCCGAATCGGCTTCCTACGCCAGGAGATTCGGTTCTCGGCATCGGAGCGGACACCATTGGAGGCGTACGGCGACCGCCCGTCCCGGCCGTCCCTGGACGAGCTCGGTCTGTTGCCGCCGCGCGACGCCCGGCGCCCGATCCGGGAGCTGAGTCTCGGCCAGCAGCAACGGCTCTCGCTCGCGCTGCTGATCGCGGACCGCCCCGACCTGGTGCTGCTGGACGAGCCGACCAACCACCTCTCGCTGACGCTGGTCGAGGAGTTGGAAGCCGCGCTGGTCGACGCGGCACCGACGGTGATCGTCGCGTCGCACGACCGGTGGCTGCGGTCGGGGTGGACGGGGCCGACGTACGCGTTCGCCTCCGGCGGTGTCGGCGGGCGGGGTTAGCAGTTCGCCGACGGCGTCACGCTCACGCCGCCACACCGGAGCGGTTGTGGTGCCAGGTGACGCCGGTCGCGGTGACGGTGGCGGTGAGTCCGTCGCGGTGGACGATGCGGTGATGGGTGGCGCACAGCAGTGCCGAGTTGACCAGGCTCGTGTCGCCACCCTGCCACCAGGCGACGACGTGGTGGACCTGGCACATCGCGGGCGGCCTGGTGCACCCGTCGTACGTGCAGTATTTGTCGCGTTGGATCACGGCGCGGCGTAATCCCTTCTCCACCAACCGTTTCCTGCGGCCGACGTCGAGTGGTTCGGATCGACTGCCGAGGACCATCGGGATGAGGTGGGCGTCGCAGGCGAGCTCACGGACGGTGTCGGGCGTGATCGTGGCGCCGCTCTCCGAGACACCCGCACCAGCGAGGTCGCCGGTCAGGGCGCGGTAGTCGAGGGTGACGACGAGTTGCGCGGACCCGCTGGTCGCGACCTCGCCGTCGGCGTCGACCGCGGCGGCTCCGGCGGTGATCAGCGCGATGAGTGCGTCGGCGCGGCGCTTGGCCGGGGTGCGCTCGTCACGGTCACCAGCCCGGGACGCGCTCTCCGACCGACCCGACGCACTGCCCGCGCCCTCCGCGGGAGCGCTGTGGCGGTGGTGCGGGTCGTCGCAGCAGTCGTTGCCCGGCGACGGCGCGGACAGCGCGGTCAGGGCGTGTTTGATCTGCTCGGCGTGGTCCGGCGACAGGTCGGCGACGAGCCGCACCAGCCCCTCGGGCAGGTTCGTCCAGGTGACTGATTCGTGGCGGCGCGCGGTGTCCTCGCTGCGGTCGAGCGTCTCGGCGTCGAACGCGGCGATGACCCGCTTGGTCAGTTCGCGCACCGCTGCGGCGCCGGATCCGGGAGGCAGGAGCAGGAAGTAGCCGAACACCTGATCGCGCACCGGCGGCCGGCCCTCGGCCGCGGCGGGCAGCACCGCGACGAACCGGTCGACGTGGTCGAGGGCGGTCTTGGCGACGGTGGTGTTCACTGCGCAGGAGGCGACCGCGGCGGCCAGGACGTGGTTCGACGGGGAGCGCACGGCCGCAGCAAGATTCGCGATCCGAGCCGCATGAGCAGGTTCGAACCCACCCAGCGCGGGCACCGAGCCGTTCGACCCCGACGCGCACCCGCCGTCCGCGGACGAATCCCGCGTCCCGGAAGCGAGCGGTGCGGGGTCCGGCACGAGTGGCCCGGCCGACGAGGCGTCGGCGCCGAGTAGCGTCGGGACGGGTTCGTTGCGGGACAACCGGCCCACCCATTGCGTCGCGTTCGCGGCGGTGGACCGGTCGACGGCACCCCGCTCGATCGCGTCGGCGGTCACCCCGACCAGCGCGGCCTCGCAGTACTGCATCAACGTCGCCAGGGACCGGGCCGCGGACGTCAGTTCGGAGTCGGTCAGGCCCGAGCTGACCTGCGGCAATCGGCGCACCGCCGCGATCACGTCAGCGACCTGCGCGGCGCACTCGGCGGCTTCGCCCGGATACCCGGGCCGAACCTCGGGCGAGGGCGTGACCGGGTCGCCCGGTAGCGGCAGCTCCCGAATGTTCATCCCCGATCACCTCTCCCCAGCGGTGCCCTGTCAACTGCCTCCATCGTACGCCTGTTCGCACTCGCGAGGAAGGGTTTCCACAGCGAAACTCCAACAATTGCAAGGGAATTCGCTACCAGCGGGTATCCACAACCCACCCGGAGAACGCAGTTCTCCACAGCCTCGGAGAGACCCCTTGACGGTTACTCCACCGTCACCGACTTGGCGAGATTGCGCGGCCGGTCGATGTCGCGGCCGAGAGCGGTGGCGACCCGATACGCCAGCAACTGCAGCGGGATGGTCAGCAGTAGCGGATCGAGCTCGCGCTCGTTCTTCGGGACATCGATTCGCGCTGCCGCGACATCGATCCCGACGCCCTCGTGGGTGACCACGACCAGCGGTCCCTTGCGGGCCGAGACCTCATGCAGCGCACCGAGATTGCGGTCGACCAGTTCGTCGTCGGGCACGATCGCCACCGTCGGCATGTCCGGGGAGATCAGCGCGAGCGGGCCGTGCTTCAGCTCGCTGCTGGGGTACGCCTCCGCGTGCAGGTACGAGATCTCCTTCAGCTTCTGCGCACCTTCCCGCGCGACGGGATAACCCCGCACGCGGCCGATGTAGAAGACCGACTGTGCGTCCTTCATCGACACAGCGACGTCCGCGATCGCCGGCTCGCTGTCGAGGATCTGCTGCACCTGGTCCGGGATCCGCTCCAGCCCGGCGAGGATTCGGGCGCCGTCGGAGTGCGAGAGGTCGCGCACCCGTCCGAGCAGTACAGCGAGCATCGCGAAGCCGACACCCATGTGGGTCAGCACCTTCGTCGACGCGACGCTGACCTCAGGCCCGGCGTGCAGGTAGATCCCGCCGGTACAGGCGCGGGCAATGGACGAACCGACGACGTTCACCAGACCGACGACGTGTCCACCCTTGCGCTGGATCTCCTGCACTGCGAACAACGTGTCGGCGGTCTCCCCCGACTGGCTGACCGCGACGTACAGGGTGTCCGGCTCGATGATCGGATTCCGATAACGGAATTCCGAGGCCGGCTCGGCGTCGGCAGGGATGCGTGCGAGGTCCTCAATCAGGGATGCCCCCAGCTGACCGATGTAATAGGCCGACCCGCAGCCGATCGCTTTGACCCGTTTGAAAGAACGCAGCTCGCGCGCGTCCAGGCCGAGCCCGTCGAGCCGTACGGTCGCGAAGCGGTGGTCCAGCCGGCCGGACAGCATCCGGCGCAGCGACTCGGGCTGCTCGTACATCTCCTTGTGCATGAATGTCTCGTGCGCGCCGACCTCGCTGTCAATCAGTTCCGCGTCGACGATTTGCGGCTGCTTGCCGGTGTCGGCCGACTCGTCGGTGAAGGTGCGGAAGCTGTCGGCGGTCACCACCGCGCACTCGCCGTCGTCGAGGTGCACGACGCTCGAGGTGTGTCGCACGATGGCAGCCGGGTCGGACGCAACGAACATCTCGTGATCGCCAACGCCGAGCACCAGCGGCGAGCCCTGGCGGGCTACGACGATGCGGTCGGGCCGCTCGGTGTCGACCACTGCGATCGCGAAGGTTCCGGTGATCCGCGAAAGGGCGTCGAGCACCTTCTCCTCCAGCGTCGACGCGTCGGAGCGGGCGATCAGATGCGCGAGCGCCTCGGTGTCGGTGTCCGACGAGAACTCGATGCCGTGGGCGGCCAACTGCTCCCGGAGAGCGCCTGCGTTGTCGATTATCCCGTTGTGCACCACCAGGATCCGTCCGTCGTACGACCGGTGCGGGTGGGCGTTCCCCTCGGTGGCCGGCCCGTGGGTGGCCCATCGGGTGTGGCCGATCCCGACCGTCGCCGAGATGCGCTTGGGCAGCGCGGCCTGCAGGTCACGCACCCGACCGACGGCGCGGACCACCTTCGGCCCGCGGGCGGTGACGACGCCTACGCCCGCCGAGTCGTAGCCGCGGTACTCCAGCTTGGTCAGCCCCTCGATGATGACCGGGAGTGCCTGGTTCGGGCCGATGTAGCCCACGATTCCGCACATCTGCGAATCCCTTTCAGCCGTAGACGATGCGCCGCAACTGGCGCGCGGTGAGTTCCGGAGCGGCGAACCGGGTGTGCCTCAGTTCGTCGCCGATGAGCTCGAAGATCTCCTCGTTGCGCTTGCCGTACGTCTGGTGGTGACGGTGACGGCGGCGTACGAACTCCTCGACGGTCTCGTGGTGCCAGGCGAGGACGTCGTCGATCACCCGCGCCGCCTCCGCCGGCGACAGACCGGTGGTCTCCGCGATCCTGCGGACGAGTTCCTCATCGGGCACATCCGGGATCGTGCACCTCCGATCGACGAACAAGCAAGAATCTGCCCGCTTTCGGGCAGGTGTGGCGCAAAGGAGGAGGGCGACCGTCCGCGGATCGGTCTACTACCGACGTTGTAGC
>JASLFY010000193.1 GCA_030150425.1 Yimella sp.
CCCCGTTCCGCGCGCACGGGCACGTGACCGCGGGTAACGCGGCCGGCCTGAACGACGGTGCGACCGCGTGCATCCTGGCCTCCGAGGAAGCCGCCACCGAACTCGGTCTGCCGATCGGCATGCGGATGGTCACCTACTCCTTCGTCGGTGTCGAACCCGAGGTCATGGGCATCGGCCCGGTCCCGGCCACCGAGAAGGCGCTGGCCCATGCCGGCCTGACCATCGACGACATCGGTCTGTTCGAGCTCAACGAGGCCTTCGCCGTCCAGGTGCTGGCGTTCCTGGAGCACTTCGGCATCGCCGACGACGACGCCCGGGTCAACCCGTGGGGCGGCGCGATCGCCACCGGTCACCCGCTCGCCTCCTCCGGCGTGCGCCTGATGACCCAGCTGTCCCGCCAGTTCGCCGAGCACCCGGAGGTCCGCTACGGCCTCACCGCGATGTGCATCGGCATCGGCATGGGTGGCGCGGTGATCTGGGAGAACCCGCACCACGCCGACTACGTCAGCTCGGTCGACTCGGCCGCGAAGGAAGGTGTCGCCTGATGAGTGACCAGCAGCAGGTGGCCGAGGTCGTCACCCACGTACGCGCGCAGGACGTCGCGCTGCCCGGCGGCACCTTCGTGCTGCTGACCCTGGACAACGGTTTCGACCACACCAAGCCGAACACCTTCGGCGAAGCGGGTCTGGCCGAACTGTCCGCGGCGCTGGACGTCGCGCAGCAGCGCGCCGAGGCCGGCGAGATCATCGGTCTGGGCATCACCGGCAAGCCGTTCATCTTCGCCGTCGGCGCCGACCTCAAGGGTGTCGGCACCATCACCTCGCGCGAGCAGGCGCTGTCCATCGCACAGCAGGGCCACGCCGCGTTCAGCAAGATCAGCGACCTCCCGGTTCCCACCTTCGCGTTCATCAACGGCGCGTCGATGGGCGGCGGCGTCGAGATCGCGCTGTACGCCGACTACCGCACGATCAGCGCGGACGTCCCGGCGTACGCCACGCCGGAGGTCTTCCTCGGTCTCGTGCCGGGCTGGGGTGGCACCTACCTGCTCCCCCACCTGATCGGTGTCGAGAACGCGCTCAAGCTGATCGTCGAGAACCCGCTCAACCAGAACCGGATGATCAAGGGCAAGGACGCGTACGCCCTCGGCTGCGCCGACCGCCTGATCGCCCCGGTGACCTTCCTGGAGGACTCGCTGCAGTTCGCCGCCGCGGTCATCGCCGGTGACGAGAAGGTCGAGCGCACCCCCGTCGACACCGACGAGGCAGCGTGGACCGCGGCCGTGGCCAAGGCCCGTACGCTGGCCGACCAGCGCACCGGTGGCGCGGCGAAGTCCGCGTACCGCGCCCTCGACCTGGTCGAGAAGGCCCGCACCGCAACCCGCGCCGAAGGATTCGCCGGCGAGGACGACGCGCTGGCCGACCTGATCATGAGCGACGAGCTGCGCGCCGGTCTGTACGCGTTCGACCTGGTGCAGCGCCGCGCCAAGCGACCCGCCGGTGCGCCGGACAAGTCGCTGGCCCGCAAGGTCACCAAGGTCGGCATCGTCGGCGCGGGTCTGATGGCCAGCCAGCTCGCGCTGCTGTTCGTCCGCCAGCTGAAGGTGCCGGTCGTCATGACCGACCTCGACCAGGAGCGCGTCGACAAGGGTGTGGCCTACGTCCACGCCGAGATCGACAAGCTCGCCGCGAAGGGTCGCATCAGCGCCGACACCGTCAACCGGTTCAAGGCCCTGATCACCGGCTCCACCAGCAAGGACGGCTTCGCCGACGCCGACTTCGTCATCGAGGCCGTCTTCGAGGAGATGTCGGTCAAGAAGAAGGTGTGGGCCGAGGTCGAGGAGATCGTCACCCCGGAGTGCGTGTTGGCCACCAACACCTCGTCGCTGTCGATCACCGAGATGGCCGCCGACCTGAAGAACCCCGAGCGGGTCGTGGGCTTCCACTTCTTCAACCCGGTCGCCGTGATGCCGCTGCTGGAGATCATCCGCGGCGACCTCACCGACGACGCGACCCTCGCGACCGCGTTCGCCACCGGCAAGGGCCTGAAGAAGACCTGCATCCTGGTGAAGAACTCGCCGTCGTTCGTGGTGAACCGACTGCTCGGCCGCTTCATGGGCGACGCCGGTCGGATCGTCGACCAGGGCACCCCGATCGAGACCGTCGAGCGGGCGTTCGCGGGTCTGACCCCGATGCCGCCGTTCATGCTGATCTCGCTGGTCGGCCCGGCCATCGCGCTGCACAACAGCGAGACCCTCGCCGGCGCGTTCCCCGACCGGTTCACCGCGTCGCCGAACCTGGCGAAGGTGGTCGAGGCGAAGATCCCGTCGTTCTACGGCGCCGACGGCAAGATCGACCCGAAGGTCATGGAGCTCTTCGAGGCTCCGGCCGACCCGAAGGTGCTCACCGCGCAGCAGGTGCGTGAGTCCGCGCTGGCCGCCATGGCCGACGAGGTCAACCGGATGTTGGACGAGGGCGTCGTCGCCGAGGTCCAGGACATCGACCTGGCGATGATCACCGGCGCCGGTTTCCCGTTCTGGAACGGTGGCGTCTCGCCGCTGCTGGACCGCACCGGTACCTCCGAGCAGGTCGCCGGCAAGCGGTTCCTGCCGGCCGGGGCCGCCAGCGTCCCGCAGTGACACCCACCGTGACGGAGCGGATCTGATCCGGCCCCGAACGACCGACGAACGGGTCGGAGGCAACCGCCTCCGGCCCGTTCGTCCGTGTGACGACACACACCACGAACGGATACCCGCCGTATCTCATATGTGAGATACGCTCCTTGACGTGGCACAGGACTACTTGGAGCGCGTCGGCAAGCTGATCCGCGATGCCCGACGCCACAAGAACCTGACCCAACACGAACTCGCACAATCGCTGCAGACGTCGCAGAGCGCCGTGGCACGTATCGAACAAGGCAGACAGAACCTGAGCCTGGAGACGCTGGCCAAGATCAGCGAGGCTCTCGACACCGAGGTGGTAACCGTGGCTTCCAACACTCCGCTGAACCTTCGTATCGAAGGCGGACGGCAGCTCTCGGGCGAGATCGACGTCCGCACCAGCAAGAACGCAGCGGTCGCCTGCCTGTGCGCCGCGCTGCTGAACAAGGGCAAGACCACGCTGCGCAACCTGGCGCGCATCGAGGAGG
>JASLFY010000032.1 GCA_030150425.1 Yimella sp.
CCCGCCGCAGGTCGACAACACCGGCGTTTTCGCCGGTGTTGTCGACCTGCGGCGGGCTGGCCACCGCGATCGACCCCACTTCGGCCAACTGCGCCGGGACGACGTTCATCACCACGCTGCTGGGGTACACGGCCTTGCCGCCGGGCACGTACAGGCCCACCCGCTCCACCGGGATCCACTTCTCGGTGACGGTTCCGCCAGGTGCCACCTGGGTGGTCGTCGCGGCGCGCCGTTGGTCGGCGTGCACCAGCCGGGCCCGGCGGATCGACTCCTCCAGGGCCGCCCGCACCTGCGTGTCCAGTGCCTCCAGTGCAGCCTCGAGCACCGGCTGCGGCACGCGCAGCGAGGTGGGACGCACCTTGTCGAACTGTTCGGACAGCTCCAGCAGTGCCTCGACGCCACCATGCTCGACGCGCTCACAGATCGGTCGGACCACGGACAACGCGGCCTCGACGTCGAACTCGGCACGGGGCAGGGTGCTGCGCAGGCCGCGGGCATCGAGCGATGCCAGCGCGTCGCCGCGCAGGTCGATTCGAGAAATCACCCGCCCAGTTTACGAACCGGGCCGCGGCGACCTCCGACGCGTCCACCAGTCGAAGCCCTGCGGTGTGCCCGATCAGCGGGTCGGGTTGGGATCCCAGTGTCGATCGGTGGGTGCCTCGCCGTAGAAGACCTCCTCGACGACACCGCGTGCCTTGCGCGCCGCCCGCAGGTACCGCTCGGACAACTGACTGCCGGTGCCGCTCGGCCAGCCCATCACCCGGGCGATCCCGTTGGCGTCGGTCAGGTCGCTCGGCAGGCTGTCGACCGGCCGACCACGCCACAACACGGACGCGTTGCGCAGTTGCGAGGCGAGCGTCCACGACTGCCGCAACAGTTCGGCGTCCTCCTCGCGCAGCAGACCGTGCTCGGCGAGGATCCGCAGCGGCGTCATCGTGCCCGGGTGGCGCAACTCCGGCACCGCGTGGGCGTGCTGCAGCTGCAGCAGCTGCACCGTCCACTCCACGTCGGACAGACCGCCGTGGCCGAGCTTGAAGTGACGTTTACGGTCGCCGCCGCGCGGGATCCGCTCGGCTTCCATCCGCGCCTTCAATGTGCGGATCTGACGCACCGCCTTGTCGCTGATTCCACCCTCGGGATAGCGCAACGGGTCGATCAGCTCGGTGAACTTGTGCCCGAGTTCGGGATCGCCGGCGATCGGCGTGGCCCGCAGCAGCGCCTGCGCCTCCCACCCTTCGGACCACCGCTCGTAATACGCCGCATACGACTCCAAGGTGCGCACCATCGGCCCGGCCTTGCCCTCGGGACGCAGCGCGGCGTCCACCTCGAGGGCCGGATCGGGCCCGGTGGAGCCGAGGTGTTTGCGGACGAAGGTGATCACACTCTCCGCCTGGCTCTGGGCCACGGCGGGGTCGGCGCCCTCGATCGGCTCGTGCACGAACATCACGTCGGCGTCCGACGCGTAACCGCATTCACGGCCGCCGAGCCGGCCCATGCCGATGATCGCGATACGGGTCGAAAGTCGTTCTCCCGCATCCGTTTCCACTGCCCGGACGGCGATACCCAGGGTGACGTGCAAGGTGGCGGCGATGAGCGAGGTCAACGCCTCCTCGACGCCGTCGGTGTCCAGGTCGCCGGACAGGTCGGCGATCGAGATCCGGATCAGCTCGGTACGACGGGTGGACCGCAGGCCGAGCACGGCGCGTTCGGGGTCGTCCTGACGCGATGCCGCCGACTTCATCGCGGTGATGATCGCCTCCCGGGACAGCGGCACGAGGGCTTCCTTGTCCCCCACCAGCGCCGCCGCCGACGGCGCCCGTTCCAACATCCCGGAGACGAACCGGCTGGTGGCCAGCACCCGCGCCAGGGTCTGCGCCGCGCTGCCCTCGTCCCGCAGCATCCGCAGGTACCAGGGGCTGGTCCCCAGGGCCTCGCTGATCTTGCGGAAGGTGAGCAGCCCGAGGTCGGGGTCGGCCTCCTCGGCGAACCACTGCAGCATCACCGGCAGCAGGGTGCGTTGGATGGCGGCTCGCCGACTCACCCCGCCGGTCAGGGCCTCCAGGTGGCGGATCGCGCCCTTGGCGTCGCGGTAACCGAGCGCGCTGAGCCGGTCGGTGGCGCTCTGCGTGGTCAGGCGCGCGTCGTCCTCGGACAACCGGGCCACCGCCGACAGCAGCGGACGGTAGAAGATGCTCTCGTGCAGGCGCCGCACCTCGCGGGCCTGCGTGCGCCACAGGGTCTCGATCTCGGTCTCCGCGTCGGCCCGGAAACCCAGGCCGCGTCCGACCCGGCGCCGGTCCGGCACCGAGGTCGGCATCAGGTGGGTGCGCCGCATCTTCGCCAGCTGGATGCGGTGCTCCATCGCCCGAAGCGTCCGATAGGCGGTGTCGAGCTTGTTCGCGTCGGTGCGGCCGATGTAGCCCCGGTTCGACAGCGCGTCGATCGCGGCGAGCGTGCTGCGCAGTCGCAGGCGCTCGTCGGTGCGGCCGTGCACCAGCTGCAGCAACTGCATGCTGAACTCGATGTCGCGCAACCCGCCCGGGCCGAGCTTGATCTGCCGGGCGGCCTCGCCCGCCGGCACGTGCTGCTCGACGCGGCGGCGCATCGCCTGGACGTCCTCGACGAAGTTCTCCCGGTGCGCGGCCTGCCACACCATTGGCTGGATGACGTCGAGGTAGGCCTGCCCGAGCTCCATGTCGCCGGCGACGGGCCGGGCCTTGAGCAGTGCCTGGAACTCCCAGGTCTTGGCCCACCGCTCGTAGTAGTGCCGGTGGCTGGCGACGGTCCGCACCAGCGGGCCCTGCTTGCCCTCGGGGCGCAGCGCCGCGTCCACCTCCCACAGGCTCCCCTCGGCGGTGGACCGGCTGCAGATCTGCATCAGCTCGGTGGCCAGTCGGGTGGCGACGGCGAGCGCCTCGTCCTCCTCGTGGCCGTCCGCCGGCTCGGCGACGAAGATGACGTCGACGTCGGAGATGTAGTTGAGCTCGCGCGCGCCGCACTTGCCCATGGCGATGACGGTGAGGCGACAGGTGTCGCTGTCCTCGTTCTCCCTGCTCGCGATGTCGAGCGCGGTCTGCAGCGCCGCGCCGGCGAGGTCGGCCAAGGCCTGTGCGACCTGCGGCAGTTGCTCGACGGAGTCGCCGCTCACGTCGACGGCCGCGATCCTCATCAACTGGCGCCGGTAGGCGACCCGCAGCAGATCGACGGCCTCGTCACCGACGGCGTCCCCGACCTCGTCCGAAACCGCTGCCCGAACGGCCGATTCGTCGACGATCTCGGCGTCGACGACGTCCCGCCACTGCTCCGGACGGCGCACCAGGGCGTCGGCCAGGCCGAGCGAGGCGCCGAGCAGGCCGAGCAGCCGGCGGCGCCCCTCCCCCTCCTGCGCCAGTACCTCGCCAAGTTCGCGGCGGTCCGTGTCGTCGAGTTGCTCGTACAGGCGGACCAGCGCCAGGGCCGCCGCGTCCGGATCGGCCACCTCGGACAGCGGCGCGACCATCGGCTCCGGATCCCAGGTCGCCAGCTGCCCGAGCAGTTCCAGCGAACGCTTCGGGTCGAGGAACCCGGCACGGGTCAGGTCGGCTGCGCTGGGGCTCACAGGCGGTACAGGTACTGGTCGAGCTCGAACGCGGTCACCTGTTCGCGGTACGCCGCCCACTCGGCTTTCTTGTTGCGCAGGAAGAAGTCG
>JASLFY010000106.1 GCA_030150425.1 Yimella sp.
CGGCCGGGGCGCCTTGCCACACGTCGTCGACGCGGCGCTGAGCGCGATCGACGACCGCTGCACCGAAACCGGGCAGAAGGCACACGAACTGTTCGGTGAGCCGGCCGCGTACGCGGACACGGTGATCCTTCCGGGCAGCGAGGCGGCCAAGGAGTCCCAGATCCGCGCGATCGCCCTGGCGGTCGTCGGGCTGATCGGGATGTTCCTGACGCTGTGGGGCTGGACCGGCCACGTCCGTTCCTCCGACTCGGTGCTCGGGATGAGCCCGTGGATCGTCGTCGTGATCGGCCTGGTGCTCTGCGTCGGGGCGGCGCTCGCCGACCTCGCCCTGGGCAACAAGGCCGACTTCTCCACCTCGACGCCGGGCACCTCCCAGTCGGGCAAGGCGCTGCTGATGAACCGACTGGCGCCCTGGATCATCGTGCTGCTGACGTTGATCGGCATGCTGATCATCTGGTTGCGCTACCGCTGAGCCACACCATCCATCCCACGGCACCGGACTCGACCGACCACCTGGTTACCCCCGGGTAACCAGCGGGCTAGGCTGGGTCCAGTCCACTGCGGGTCGTGCCCAGAGCCGACCCGTCCGACACGACAGAAGGACGCGCATGAACATCGTCGTATGCGTCAAGTACGTCCCGGACGCACAGGGCGACCGGACGTTCAAGGACGACAACACCACCGACCGCGAGGGCGTCGACGGCCTCCTCTCCGAACTGGACGAGTACGCCGTCGAGCAGGCACTGCGGATCGTCGAGGCCGGCGAGGGTGAGGTGACGGCGCTGACCGTCGGACCCGCCGGGGCCGCCGATGCATTGAAGAAAGCCCTGCAGATGGGTGCCCACAAGGGCGTCCACGTGCAGGACGACGCGATC
Organism: Yimella sp.; assembly: GCA_030150425.1. Classification (GTDB taxonomy): domain Bacteria; phylum Actinomycetota; class Actinomycetes; order Actinomycetales; family Dermatophilaceae; genus Yimella. The sequence continues at coordinate 876 of JASLFY010000106.1, forward strand.
CACGGCTCCGACGCCGTCGCCACGTCGCTGGTGCTGGCCAAGGCCGTCGAGAAGCTGGGCAAGGTCGACATCGTGATGACCGGTGTCAGCTCGACCGACGGCGTCATGGGCGTGGTGCCGGCGATGCTGGCCGAGCGCCTGGGCTTGCCGCAGGTCACCCAGCTGTCCGAGCTGTCGGTCGCCGACGGCAAGGTCACTGGGCGCCGCGACGACGACATCGCGTCGGAGACCATCGAGGCGTCGCTGCCGGCGGTCATCGGGGTCACCGACCAGACCGACGAGGCGCGCTACCCCTCGTTCAAGGGGATCATGGCCGCGAAGAAGAAGCCGGTCGAGACCTGGTCGCTGAGCGACCTCGGGGTCGACGCCGGGCAGGTCGGCCTGGAGAACGCCTGGACCACCGTCGAGGCGTTCACCAAGCGGCCGCCGCGGGAGAAGGGTCAGGTCGTCGCCGACGAGGGCGACGGCGGCAAGAAGCTGGCCGAGTTCCTGTCCGCGCAGAAGTTCGTCTGAGTCGGGCGAGAAGGAGAAGACAATGGCTGAAGTACTTGTTCTGGTCGACCACACCGACGGCACCGTCAAGAAGACCACCGCCGAACTGCTGACCATCGCGCGTCAGATCGGCACCCCCTCCGCTGTGTTCGTCGGCGGCAACGTCGACGCCGCCCGTCCTCGGTTGGCCCAGTTCGGCTCCGAGAAGGTCTACGTCATCGACAACGCCGACGTCGCCGACCACCTCGTCGCCCCGCTGGCGGAGGCGCTGTACGCCGTCGTCCAGCAGGCGTCGCCGGCGGCGGTCCTGCTGCCCTCGAGCGCAACCAACAAGGAGGCGGCCGCGCGCCTGGCGATCAAGGCGGAGTCCGGCCTGATCACCGACGCGACCGCGGTGCAGGTCGACGGTGACACCGTCACCACCACCCAGTCGGTGTTCGCCGGCTCGTACACCACCACGTCGAAGGTCACCAAGGGCTTCCCGATCATCACTGTGAAGCCGAACGTCGTGCCGCCGACCGCCTCCCAGGCGGGCGCCACGGTCGTTCCGGTCGACGTCCAGGTCTCCGACGCCGCCAAGGGCGCGAAGATCACCGACCGCCAGCCGAAGCAGAAGTCCGGTCGTCCGGAGCTCACCGAGGCCGCGATCGTGGTCTCCGGTGGTCGCGGCACCTCCGGTGACTTCTCGCCGGTCGAGGCGTTCGCCGACACCCTCGGCGCCGCCGTGGGTGCCTCGCGCGCCGCGGTCGACGCCGGCTGGTACCCGCACTCCAACCAGGTCGGTCAGACCGGCAAGCAGGTCTCGCCGCAGCTGTACGTCGCGGCGGGTATCTCCGGTGCGATCCAGCACCGCGCCGGCATGCAGACCTCGAAGACCATCGTCGCCGTGAACAAGGACGAGGAGGCGCCGATCTTCGAGCTCGTCGACTTCGGCGTCGTCGGCGACCTGTTCGAGGTCCTGCCGCAGGCGACCGAGGCGGTCAAGCAGGCGAAGGCCTGATCGGGGACTGACCCCGGGGGTCCGCCCCACACGACCAACGCTGCACTTCCCTGCAGGCGCTACCGGTGCAACACCGGCGTCTGCGAGGAAGTGCAGCGTTTGCGTTATTTCGTGCCGGTCGTCCAGCTGGCGGCGACCTTCTTGTTCGTCGGGTCGGGAACGTACAGCAGCTTCCAGCCGGCGATCTGGGCGCCGCGCGGGGTCCAGAAAATCAGTGTGTACGTCTGCGGCTTCCCGACCGGGACCAGCGCGCTGGACAGGGTCTCGCCGGCGCTGCCGAGCTCGTTGTACTGGCACAGGTGGCCGCTGTCGTCGAGCAGCTGGAACTGGTTGCGCTCGATGAACCCTTCCGACCCGGTCGCCGTGGCGCGCACCGTGATCGCCATCCCGGTGACGTCGTTGGGCTGGTCGGGTCCAGGCGGCAGCTCGCGGGCGACCGGGGCCGACGGGGTCACGTCGAGGGAGATCTGCGAGTCGCCCGTGGCGACCTTGGTGCCGAAGGCGTGATCGGCAACGCCCTTGAGGTCGTAGCCGTTCTTGCGGTCGGTGCAGGTGGTCAGTTGGCTCGCGGTCGGGGCGGTGCCGCTGCCGGACCACGCGGCGATCGCCTGCTGCGCGCCGGGCTGCTGCAGGTAGTAGACGGTGTAGTTCGACAGGTTCGCCTCCGACGGCACCACGAACGAGACGGTGCCCTCGGCCGGGGTGGCCTCGTCGACCTGGCTGACCTTCAGCGCCCCCGCGGTGGCGCCCTGCGCCGGCTGGCCGCAACGGTGTCCCTCGTCGTCGACCAGCACGAACGACTCGGGGTGCAGCGCGAAGACGCCGTTGGTCAGGACACGCGCGTTGACCTGCACCTGCGCGATCCGGAAGCCCTTCGCCGGAGCCGGTCGGGTGGTCAGTTGCGGTTCCGACGCCTGCGCCGACAGGGCGTGCGTCGACTCGACCGACGCGGGAGCGTCGAAGGCGGTCGCCTTCCCGGCGAAGCTGGGTGCGCGACCGACCGTGCACTGCGCGGCAGCGGCCCGGGTCGTACCGGTCGAGGTCGAGGAGGAGCCGGTGGCGCCGGCGGTGCATCCCGCGATGAGGGTGGCGGTGAGGGTGCAGGTGGCGGCGAGGCCGAGCGCGGCGAAGCGACGTGACGGGAATGCGGTGGACACCCCGCAAGTGTGGCAAAGGCCCGGCGCGGGCAGCACCCCGACGTACGGGCGTGGGCACGCAGGCCGGGCGCGTAAGCTTCTTCGGTGACTTCGCCCGCGTACCTGGACCATGCCGCGACGACCCCGGCGCGCCCGGAGGTCATCGAAGCGATGGCCGAGGCGATGCGTACGCCGGGCAACGCCTCCTCCCTGCACACCGCGGGGCGTGCGGCGCGGCGGGTCGTCGAGGAGTCCCGTGAGCAGATCGCCGAGGCCCTCGGGGCGACGCCGTCCGAGGTGATCTTCACCTCCGGCGGGACCGAGAGCAACAACCTCGCGCTCAAGGGTGCGTACCGCAGCGCGGTCGCCGCCGGCCCGCAGCGCCGCCGGCTGATCGTGGGCGCCACCGAGCACCACGCGACGATCGACCCGGTCGACTATTTGGTCGAGC
>JASLFY010000292.1 GCA_030150425.1 Yimella sp.
CCCGCCGACCACTGGGTCGCCGCCGACGCCCGCGTCGGCGCCGGGAGCGGCGTCGTGCGGTCGGTCGTCATGCCGCGCGCGTCCGTCGGTGACGGCTGCCGGATCACCGACTCGATCGTGGGTCAGGGAGCGGTGGTCGCCGACGGGATCGACCTGCGCTGGGTCGTGGTCGGCGAGAACGCCCGGGTAGAGCGACAGCCGAGCCCGGGCACCGCGATCGCGACCGGCGCGCTGCTGCGCTGAGGCTCGGCCCCGACAGGGCTGAGCCCGGGCTCAGTGCGCCGCGGCGTGCCAGGACGGACCGACCCCGACGCTGACGTCGAGCGGGACGTCCATCGGCACCGCCGATCCCATCCGGTCGCGCACCAGCGCCTCGACGTCGTCGCGTTCGCCGGGGGCGATCTCCAGCACGAGTTCGTCGTGGACCTGCAGCAGCATCCGCGACTTCGCGCCGGCCTCCTCGAGTCCGGCCTGGACACCGAGCATCGCCTTCTTCATCACGTCGGCCGCCGAACCCTGGATCGGCGCGTTCAACGCCATCCGCTCGGCCATCTCGCGGCGCTGGCGGTTGTCCGAGGTCAGGTTGGGCAGGTAACGACGGCGGCCGAGCATCGTCTCGGTGTAGCCGACCATCCGGGCGTCGTCGACGATCGAGCGGAGGTAGTCGCGCACCCCGCCGAAGCGGTTGAAGTACTCGTCCATCAGCTCCTTGGCCTCCGCGGTGGAGACCGACAGCTGCTTGGACAGACCGAAGGCCGACAGGCCGTACGCCAGGCCGTACGACATCGCCTTCACCTTCGACCTCATCTCGAGGGTGACGTCCTCCGGCTGCACGCCGAACACCCGCGCGCCGACGAACCGGTGCAGGTCCTCGCCGGTGCGGAACGCCTCGATCAGACCGGCGTCACCGGACAGGTGGGCCATGATCCGCATCTCGATCTGGCTGTAGTCGGCCGACATCAGCGACTCGTAGCCCTCGCCGACGACGAACACCTCACGGATCCGACGCCCGGCTTCGGTGCGGATCGGGATGTTCTGCAGGTTCGGGTCGACGCTCGACAGACGCCCGGTGGCCGCGATCGTCTGCATGTACGTGGTGTGGATCCGGCCGTCGTCGGCGACGGACTTCATCAACCCCTCGACGGTGACCCGCAGCCGCGACCAGTCGCGGTGGCGCAGCAGCGCCTCCAGGAAGGGATGTTCGGTCTTGGCGTAGAGGTCGGTCAACGCGTCGGCGTCGGTGGTGTAGCCGGTCTTGGTCTTCTTCGTCTTCGGCATCCCGAGGGTGTCGAAGAGGACGACCTGCAACTGCTTCGGCGAGCCCAGGTTGATCTGCTCGCCGCCGATCGCTTCGTACGCGTCCTGCTGCGCCTCGCGGACACCGTCGGCGTAGTCGGATTCGAGCTGCTGCATCGCCGCCGAGTCGACGGCGATGCCGACGTTCTCCATCCGGGCGAGCACGCCGGTCAGCGGCAGCTCCAGGTCGGCCAGCAGCTCGCTGCCGCCGGTCGCGGCGACCTGCTCGTCGAGTTCGGCGGCCAGCTCGGCGACGGCCGCGGCGCGCACCATGGCCTCCTCGGCCGCGGTGTCGGTGCCACCGAAGTCGAGGGTGCCTTGGTCGGGCGACTGGGCATCGGCACGCAGCTCGCGCTTGAGGTAGCGCAGCACCAGATCGGCCAGGTCGTAGGACCGCTGGTCGGGGCGCACGAGGTAGGCGGCCAGCGCGGTGTCGCTGGTGACGCCCTCGATCGGCAGCCCGCTCGCGGCGAGGGTGTGGGCCTGGGTCTTCGCGTCGTGCAGCGCCTTCGGTCGGGCCGGGTCGGCCAGCCACTCACGGACGGCCTTCTCCCCCGCCGGGTCGAGGCTGCCGAGGTCGATGTACGCGGCGGCGTGGTGTTCGCCGATCGCGACCGCAAGGGCCTCCGCCTCGCCGGAGCCACGCGCCCACCGGCCGATGACCTCGACACCGGCGCGCTCGTTGCCGGTCAGGTGCTGGTCGACCCAACCGGCGACCTGCCCGGCCTCGAGCACCTCACCGTCGACCTCGAGACCCTCCTCGGCCTCCTCCTGCGGCGTGTCGAGCGTCTGGAACAGACGGTCCCGCAGGACCTTGAACTCCAGACCGTCGAAGACGGTGTGGACCTCCTGGCGGTCCCAGACCTGCCGCTCCAGGCCGTCGACGGTGACCGGGAGCTCCAGGTCACGGACCAACTGGTTGAGCCGACGGTTGCGCAGCACGCCGTCGAGGTGGGCGCGGAACGACTCGCCGGCCTTCCCCTTGATCTGGTCGGCGTTGGCGACGACCCCGGTGAGGTCGCCGTAGAGCCCGAGCCACTTCGCCGCCGTCTTCGGACCGACTCCGGGCACGCCCGGCAGGTTGTCCGACGCCTCGCCGACCAGCGCCGCGAGGTCGCTGTAGCGCTCGGGACGTACGCCGTACTTGGTCTCGACCGCGTCGGGGGTCATGCGCGCCAGCTCCGAGACACCCTTGACCGGGTAGAGCACGGTCACCCGGTCGTTGACCAGTTGCAGCGCGTCGCGGTCGCCGGAGCAGATCAGGACCTCGTCGAACCCGGCCGCGTCGGCCTTGGTGGTCAGCGTCGCAATGACGTCGTCGGCCTCGAAGCCGTCGACCTCGACGTAGGTGATCCGCAGCGCGTCGAGCACCTCGCGCAGCAGCGACACCTGGCCCTGGAACTCGTCGGGGGTCTTGGCACGGCCCGCCTTGTAGTCGGCGTACTCCGTCGTCCGGAAGGTCTGCCGCGAGACGTCGAAGGCGACGCCGACGTGGGTCGGCTGCTCGTCGCGCAGCACGTTGATCAGCATCGAGGTGAAGCCGTAGACCGCATTGGTGTGTTGACCGGTCGAGGTCGAGAAGTTCTCCGCGGGCAGCGCGAAGAAGGCCCGGTAGGCCAGGGAATGTCCGTCCAGCAGCAACAGTCGCTTCACACGTGGCAGCCTATGCCCCATGACCGACAACGAAATCCGGAGCCAGCAGTCCCCCACCGATCCCGACCTGCTCGCCCAGGCGAACGCGTTCGGGGTGGGAACCCTCGTCGAACGGATGGGGATCGAATTCCTCGAAGTCAGCCCGCAGCGGGTGGTTGCCCGGATGCCGGTCGAGGGGAACACCCAGCCGTACGGCCTCCTGCACGGCGGCGCGAGCGTGGTGCTCGCGGAGACCGTCGGCTCCATCGGCTCGGCGACGCACGCCGGCCCCGGCCGCGCCGCGGTCGGGCTGGACATCAACGCCACCCACCACCGCGGCGTCCGCAGCGGTCACGTCACCGCGACGGCCACCGCGATCTCGCTCGGGCGCACGGTCGCGGCGTACGACGTCGTCATCACCGACGACGAGGGCAACCGGGTCTGCACCAGCCGCATCTCGTGCCTGCTGCGCGACGCCCCCACGAAGGCGAAGTAGCAGAACTCAGCTGACCTGTTCGGCTTCCCGGGCCCGGCCGCGGATCGACCGGCGCAGTCGTACGACTGACGCTGCGGTGCGCTCGGCCGGGTCCTTCGGGCCGAGGTGACGACGCAGCACGCCGGGCGTGGTGGTGCGCAGCGTGATGGAGTTCACGAAACCCAGCCGGGCGAAGAGCCGGTTCACCTCGCGGTGGGTGCTCGGGATCGTCGCGCTGATGGTCGACGCCCCGGTGGTCTCGGCGAACATCGGCACCACGCCGAGCAGCGCCTTGCCGACCCCGCGCCGGCGATGGCTCGGGCTGACGTAGACCTGTTCGATCCACACCGACCGCTCGTCGGTCAACCGGGACAACGAGGTCCGGCTGACCACCAGGTAGCCGACCGCCTCCTAGCCCCACCACGCGAGATAGATGTTGACGTCCGGGTCGTCGACCGCGTCACGGATGCGCCCCTCGCGCACCTGACGGGCCAGGAAATCGGCCGACTGACCGCTCTCCACCCGGGCCTTGATCCAGAGCGCTGCGAACGCTCCTACTTCAGTCCCCCCGACCCGAACCACACGCACCGCTGAACGCGCCACGACGCCTCTTCCAGATCGTTGAATTTTCACCTGCCGAGCGGCAACCCTACGCCGTCGGTCCGGCCGGTGACACCGGTCCCGGAAAAATGTGTGGAAGACCTATTCTCTGCGCGTGGCAGGAAGCTTCCCCGGACTCGGCACCATCATCAACATCAGCACCATCCTGCTCGGATCGGTCCTGGGCATGACCATCGGTCACAAGCTCACCGACCACACCAGATCAGTCGTCACCGACTGCCTCGGCCTGGTCACGCTGCTCACCGCCGCGCTCAACGCGGTGATGGTCACCGACACCAGCCTGGGCACCGCTGTCGGCAAGGGCGCACCCCTGCTGATCGTGCTCGGCAGCCTGCTCATCGGCTCGATCACCGGCAGCATGCTGCGGCTGGAACAGCGCCTCGAAGGGCTGGCCGGAACGGTCCAGCGCCTGGTCGGGCGACGCCTGCCCGCCGAGCAGGCCGGTGACGCCGAGCACGCCCGGGAGCGCTTCATCGAGGGCTGGATGACCGCGTCGCTGCTGTTCTGCGTCGGCCCGCTCGCGGTGCTCGGTTCGATCAACGACGGGCTCGGGCGTGGCATCGACCAACTGGTCCTGAAGTCGGTGCTCGACGGTTTCGCAGCGCTGGCGTTCGCCTCCACCTTCGGCGTCGGCGTGCTGCTGTCCGCTGCATCGGTCGCCGTCGTACAGGGCGGTCTGACGTTGGTCGGCGTCTTCCTCGGCTCGGTCCTGCCCGACCCGCACATCGCCGCGCTCACCGCCACCGGCGGCCTGATGCTCGTCGCGATCGCCCTGCGGCTGTTGAACATTCGCCAGATCCCGGTCGGCGACATGCTGCCGGCGTTGATCGTCGCGCCGTTGCTCACCCAGGCGGTCATCGCCTTCCGCTGACCTGCAGGTTCCCATCGAGAGAACTGGCCCGGTTCGAAGGAACGCGAATTTTCGCGTTCCGTCGAACCGGGCCAGTTCTCTCGGTGCAGGCGGCGGGTCAGTCCGCGCCCAGGTAGGCCGCCTTCACCGCCGGGTCGGCGGCCAGTTCGGCCCCGGTGCCCTCGCGGGTGATGTTGCCCGTCTCCAGGATGTACGCGCGGTGGCTGCGGCGCAGCGCCTGGTTGGCGTTCTGCTCCACCAGCAACACCGTGGTGCCCTGCTTGTTGACCTCCTCGATGATCGAGAAGATCTGCTTGATGTACTGCGGCGCCAGGCCCATCGACGGT